>JBKPNJ010000215.1:0-6854 GCA_046732575.1 Actinomycetota bacterium | reverse complement strand
CCAGCCGGGTGGAAGGTCCGCACGGCGATCTCCATTCCCAGGGAAGGGACAGCGATGCAGAAGTCTCAGAAGTGGCGTCGATCCGCGACGGCCATGGCAGCCACCGGAGGCGTGCTCGTCGCCGCCGGCGCGGCGGGCCTGATGCCGTCCGGTGCGGTCGCCTCCAGCCACCGCGAAGCGCCGCTCATCTCCGGCCTGCCGCAGTACGACAACACCGACACCTACGCGTTCGTCAGCCCCGACCATCCTCGGTCTGTGACCTTGGTCGGCAACTGGATCCCGTTCGAGGAGCCAGCCGGTGGACCGAACTTCTACTCGTTCGCCACCGATGCCCGTTACAACTTCAAGATCGACAACGATGGTGACGCCAAGGCGGACATCACCTATCGCTGGAAGTTCAGAGACCACTACCGGACCAAGAACACCTTCTTGTACAACACCGGCCCGGTGACCAGCCTGCACGACAAGAACCTGAACTTCTACCAGACCTACACCCTCACCCGGGTCGGGGCCAACGGACGCTCCAAGATTCTGGCCAAGAACGTGAAGGTGGCCCCGTCCGACGTCGGCAAGGCGTCGATGCCCAACTACGCCAGACTGCACCGGCAGGCCATCAAGCGCTTCGGTCCCAGGGACGGCTTCCGGGCCGCGACGTTCGCCGGGCAGGCCGACGACTCGTTCTTCCTTGACCTGCGGGTCTTCGACCTGCTGTACGGCGGGGACCTGTCGGAGGTCGGCGACGACTCGCTGGCCGGCTTCAACGTCAACACGATCGCGCTGCAGGTCGGCAAGTGGAACCTGGCCCGGCACGGGCACGCCAAGAAGAACCCGATCATCGGGGTTTGGTCCACCACCGATCGACGAGGAGTCAACGGGAAGTACCACCAGATCTCCCGCCTCGGCATGCCCCTGGTCAACGAGGTTGTCATCCCGGCCAAGGACAAGGACCGGTTCAACGCGTCCAAGCCCAGCAGGGACGGACAGTTCCTGAACTACGTGAACAAGCCGGAGCTGCCACAGCTGATCGAGGCTGTCTACGGTGTCAACGCACCCAAACAGCCCCGAGACGACCTCATATCGGTGTTCCTCACCGGGGTCAAGGGCCTGAACCAGCCCAAGCACGTGACGCCAAGCGAGCAGCTGAGGCTGAACATGTCGATCAAGCCCGCGAGGAACCCGAAGCGTCTCGGTGTCCTCGCCGGGGACACCGCAGGCTACCCCAATGGCCGCCGGCTCGGAGACGATGTCGTCGACATCTCGTTGAAGGTCGTGGAAGGCGCCCTGCGCGGCAGGGACACCAGCGTGTTCCAGGACGGCGTGAACCGCAACGACAAGGGGTTCAAGCACAGATTCCCCTACGTCGCACTTCCCACCTCGGGATCTGACCCCGCGCCCCACCCGCACAGTGCCGGCATAACGCCGTTCACCGGCGGCAACGGGACGGGTGGCTCGAACGGAGACCCCTCCGGGGTTCCGGTGCTGCCGATCTCCGCGATCCTCCTCGGCCTGGCGGCCATGGCAGGAGCCGGAGTCACCGTGATCCGCAGGCCCAAGGTCACCGCGGCCTGACCGACCCGCCGCCTGCCCGCAGCGACGTCCGCGGGCAGGCGGCACCACGGACGCGCATCCGCAGGCGATGCGTGAACCGCACGAAAAGCGGCACGCAGGCACCACGAGAGGAACGGCATGCGTCGCGCACTTATCGTCAGCATCCTGGCCACCGTCCTCGTCGCAGCCGGCGCGGTCGGACTTGTCCGCCACGTCGACGGCGCCGGTCCGGCGTCCGCGACCGCCGGTGTCGACCCCGGTGTGCTCACGCAGCTGCGCGGCGACGACCTCGCCAGCACGGTGACCGGGCTGCAGGAGCACCTGCGGACCCAGCCGAAGGATGCCCGTGGCTGGGCGACGCTCGGCGTCGCGTACGTCGAGCTGGCGCGGCTCACCGGCGACGCCTCCTACTATCCGAAGGCCGCCGACGTCCTCGACCGGTCGATTGCGGTTCAGGCAGCCGACAACGACCTGGCCCTGGCCGGCAGGGCCGCACTGGCTGCCGCCCGGCACCAGTTCGGCCTCGCGCTGCGCGATTCGAGGGCCGCACTGTCGATCAACCCCTACCAGCTGCAGGCCCTTCTGATCCGCGTCGACGCGCTGACCGAGCTGGGGCGATACCGCGCCCAGCTCCAGGCTCTGCGCCAGGCCGACCGGCGGCAGCCGGGCATCCCGGTCTTCTCCCGTTACTCCTACGCAGAGGAGCTGCGGGGTCACCTCGATCGGGCGCAGAACCTGCTGCGCCGTGCCCTGCGGGTATCGACGGTGCGAACCGACCAGGCGTACCTGCTGACGCTGCTGGGCGACCTGCAGCGCCGCACCGGGCGCCTCGACGCTGCGGGCTCGTCGATCGCCCAGGCCCTCACCGCCGTGCCCGGCTATGTGCCGGCGCTTGCCAGCCGCGCGCGGCTTCTCGTCGCCAGGCACGAGCTGCCGCGGGCCGTGCGGGCTTGGAAGGAGGTCATATCCAGGCTCGCTCTGCCCGAGTACCTGCTCGAGCTCGGTGAGCTATACCAGGCCACCGGCCGGCCTGGGCTTGCGCAGCAGCAGTTTCGGGTGCTGCGGGCGACGAAGAGGTTGCTTGCCGCCAACGGCGTCCGGGTCGACCTGGAGACGGCGCTGTACGAGGCGGACCATGGCTCCCCGTCGGCGGCTCTGCACGCGGCTCGTAGCGAGTGGAGCCGACGGCACAGCGTTCAGGTCGCCGATGCGCTTGCCTGGGCGTTGCACGTGAACGGTCGGGACCGCAGGGCCCATCGTCTCTCACTGTTCGCCACCCGGATGAACACGCCGGTCGCGTTGTTGTGGGTCCATCGCGGACGGATCGAGGCCTCGCTCGGTGACGATGAGGCCGCCACCGCCGACATCCGGCGAGGTCTGGCCCTGGACCCGGGGCTGTCTCCCTGGCAGGTCGACCGGGCCCGCGCGGTCCTCACCTCCACGAAGGGATCACGATGAGGCGCTGGATTCGGGCGCTGCTGCGCGCCGGTGCCGTCGTCGCCGCTTCGGTCGCGATGGTCGCCGGCATCGGTGTTGCGGCGGCGATCGCCCACCCGCTCGGTAACTTCACGGTGAACCGGTACACCGGCAGCCTGGTCGCCCCCGACCATCTGCTCGTGGACCACGTGCTCGACTTCGCTGAGATTCCGACCGCGCAGTTCGGCGACCGGATAATGGCGCTCCCCACGCTTGCCGCCAGCGAGTGTGACAGCGAACGCCAGAACCTCGCCGTGACGGTCGCGGGCCAGCCGGTGTCTCTGCGCACTGTCACCGCCCGGGGGTCCCTCGGTTCGGGACAGGCGAACCTGCCGCTGCTGCGCATCGAGTGCCTGCTGCGCGGTGACTTCCCCGCACTGGCCGGCAGGACCGACGTCAGCGTCGTCGACACCTCCGCCGGTCGGCAGATCGGCTGGCGGGAGATGACTGCGCGGGCAGACGGGACCACGATTGTCGACTCGGACGTGTCGGTGGACACGGTCAGTGGCCGGTTGTCCCTCTATCCCCGCGGCCTGCTCAGCTCGCCACTGGATCAGCGCTCCGCAACTCTCGTGGTCCGGCCGGGTGGCCCGCCGGGCACACTGGAGTCATCAACCGGCGGCCCACCGGCCACCGACGAGGCTAGCGGCGTCAACCGCTTCACCGAGTGGATCGCGGGTCTGCTGGACGAACCGGGGCCGGGTGTCGCTGCACTCACACTGCTCGCCGCCCTCGCCTTGGGTGCCACGCACGCGGTGGCTCCCGGACATGGCAAGACGGTGATGGCGTTCTACCTCGTCGACCAGCACCGCAGGTCGGTTCGGACCGCGTTCTCGGTGGGCTTGACGGTGACCTTGGCGCACACAGCGTCGGTGCTGGGGCTCGGTCTGCTGATCACGGCCGGCTCGACGGTGTTCTCCTTCGACCGGATCTACCCCTGGCTCACCGCGGCCAGCGGCCTGCTGATCCTGGTGCTGGGCATCGCGCTGCTGCGCACGGCTCTGCGCGGGAAGGCAGACGGTCACGGTCACGGCCACGCTGATGGGCACGGTCATGGGCACGGTCATGGGCACGGTCATGGGCACGGTCATGGGCATGGGCACGGCCACCGGCACACCGGCTCACCCCCAGGAGCTGTCCGGCCGCTGGCAGAGTCCGGCCGAACGAGGCGGTCCAGCGTGATCACCCTGGGCATCGCCGGTGGGCTGGTGCCGAGTCCCTCGGCCCTGATCATCCTGCTCGCTGCGACCGCTGTCGGTCGCCCGTGGTTCGGAGCAGTGGCGGTGCTCGCGTTCGGCATCGGCATGGCGCTGACCCTGATGGCCGCTGGGCTCCTGGCTACCGGACTGACCCAACGGTTGCGGGCGCTGACGGCACGGAGCACCAGCCGGTGGGCGCGGCTACTGAGGGTCGGCCTCGCCTACGGCGCAGCGGGTGGGGTCTGCGTCGTCGGCGCCGGTCTCGTACTGCGCGCGGCACTGACGATCTGATCCGCCGGAGGTGATACCGCTCCGCCGCCGTTAAGATCCTCGCGGAGACGGTGACCAGCCGGAGCTCCGGACGGATCGACCACCGACAAGGGGCTGAACGACGTGGCCGTGCCCAGCCGACGACCGGCACCAGCCGTGCAGACCACGACCGCTCTGACCCTCGAGGTCAACGGCAGTCGTTCTCGACTGGACCTCGACAACCGCACCTCGCTGCTCGACGCGCTGCGCGACCATCTGGACCTCACGGGTTCGAAGAAGGGATGCGACCACGGTCAGTGCGGCGCCTGCACGGTCCTCGTCGACGGCAGGAGGGCGAACGCCTGTCTGCTGCTGGCGGTGGCGGTGCAGGGCCGGGCGATCACCACCGTCGAGGGGCTGGAGGACGCGGAGTCACTGCATCCGCTGCAGCAGGCGTTCCTCGACCGTGACGCCTTCCAGTGCGGGTACTGCACTCCCGGTCAGCTGTGCTCGGCCGTCGGGATGCTCGCCGAGGCCGATGCCGGGTGGCCCAGCGCCGTGACACCGGAGGACCGGGCACTGGCCGACGGAGCCGCCGGGCTGGTGGACGAGGAGGTTCGGGAGCGGATGAGCGGCAACCTGTGCCGGTGCGGTGCCTACGCCAACATCGTGCCGGCCATTCTGGATGTCGCAACCGCACGGTCCCCGGCTGGACGGCCGGCCCGGTGAGGCCGTTCGCCTACGAGACGGTCCGCAGCGAGGCCGAGGCGGTCGAGTCGGTCTCCGCCTCCCCCGGAGCGATGTTCCTCGGCGGCGGCACCAATCTCGTGGACCTGATGCGGCTCGGAGTCGTCAGCCCGAGTCGACTGGTCGATGTCTCACGGTTGCCGATGGACGCGATCGAACCCACCGGCGAGGGTGGGGTGCGGATAGGAGCGGCCGTACGCAACAGTGACCTGGCTGCGGACCCGACCGTGCGAACCGCCTATCCCATGCTCTCCCAGGCCTTGCTGGCGGGCGCGTCCGGACAGCTGCGCAACATGGCGACCGTCGCCGGAAACCTGCTCCAGCGCACGCGCTGCCTGTATTTCCAGGACATCGGGAAGCCGTGCAACAAACGGGTGCCCGGCTCGGGCTGTCCGGCTCGTGACGGCATCCACCGAGACCTCGCGATCCTGGGCACCAGTGCGGCGTGCATCGCCACCCATCCGTCCGACATGGCTGTCGCGCTGTCCGCACTCGATGCGGTGGTGCACGTCCTCGGACCTGCCGGCGCCCGCCGCCTGGCCGTGGATGACCTGTACCCGTCGCCGGGAGACGACCCGAGCCGGAACAGCACGCTCGCTCACGGTGAGCTCATCACCGCCGTCGAGCTGCCGGCGTCCAGCCCGCTGCTGGCCCGGTCGGGGTTCCGGAAGGCGCGCGACCGCGCCTCGTACGCGTTCGCGCTCGGCGCCGTTGCAGCGGCCCTGCAGGTCCAGGGCGGGGCGGTGACCGATGTGCGACTGGCGCTGGGTGCTGTCGCGCACCGTCCATGGCGCGCCCGCCAAGCCGAGGCTGCGCTGCGCGGACGGCCGGCGGCCACCGGAGAGTTCGCCACAGCCGTCGACGTCGAGCTCTCGGCCGCGCGAACGCTTCCCGGCAATGCGTTCAAGGTGCCTCTGGTCCGCGGCCTCGCGGTGGCAGTGCTGAGCCGGCTCGCCGGATTCCAGGACCCGCAAGGTACGGCGCGATGACCACCCCGGCATCCCTGGTCAGGGTAGAGGGCGTGGACAAGGTCACCGGCCGGGCGCGCTACGCATATGAGCGCCGGCCGGACCGGGTCGCGTACGCCTGGGTGGTGCAGTCACGCGTCGCTCGCGGGCGGATCTCCACGGTGGAGACCGAGAAGGCGCTCCGATCTCACGGTGTGATCGAGGTCCTCTGGCATGGGAACGCTCCACGGCTCGCCGGTGCCCTCGACCCGATGCTGGCCGTCCTGCAGGGTCCCGAGGTCGCGTTCCACGGTCAGGTCGTCGGGCTGGTCATCGCCGAGACGGCCGAGGCTGCTCGGGAGGCCGCCATGAGCCTGGAGGTCGGCTACGACCAGGCTCCCCACGACGTCGTGCTCACCACCGGGCACCGGGGGCTGTACGCGCCGGAGGACTATGACACCGGGCGGGGCGATCCCGACGCGACGTTCGAGGCAAGCCCCGTGCGGGTCGACGCCACGTACCTCACTCCGGCGCAGCACAACAACCCGATGGAGCCGCACGCGACCACCGCGATCTGGTCCGGGCGGACACTGACCGTCTTCGACTCGAACCAGGGCGGACAACCGGTGCGCAACGCGCTGGCCAGTGCATTCGAGCTGCCGCGCGAGTCGGTCCGAGTGGTCAGCAC
>JBKPNJ010000214.1:0-8417 GCA_046732575.1 Actinomycetota bacterium | reverse complement strand
GGCCCCGGGCGGGCGCGGACTCGGGCACCTCAAGCGCTGCCATCTGCACGACCCCGAGGCATTGTTCAGTGCCGAGGTCGAGAACGTTCTCGCCACCGAGGGGCGCGCGGCCGGTGAGTGACCACAACACGACCGCGGCCGGGCCGCTGCTCGAGGTGACCGACCTCGTCAAGCACTTCCCGGTGAAGTCGGGCGGAGTGATCCGGCGAACGATCGGTCAGGTCCGGGCGGTCGACGGCGTGACGTTCTCGGTTCAGCCGGGCACGTCGCTGGGGCTCGTCGGCGAGTCCGGATGCGGGAAGTCCACGACGGGGCGGCTCATCACCCGGCTGCTCGACCCGACCTCGGGCTCGATGAAGTTCGAGGGGAACGAGATCGGGAACCTGTCCAACAAGGCGATGCTGCCCTACCGCCGTGACATCCAGTTGATCTTCCAGGACCCTTACTCCTCGCTGAACCCGCGGCACACCGTCGGCACGATCGTCGGCACGCCGCTCGAGGTGCACAAGGTCGTCCCGGGCAAGCAGGTTCTGACCCGGGTGCAGGAGCTGCTGGAGGTCGTGGGGCTCAACCCCGAGCACTACAACCGCTATCCGAGCGAGTTCTCCGGTGGGCAACGGCAGCGGATCGGGATCGCCCGGGCGCTGGCGCTGCAGCCGAAGCTGCTCGTCGCCGACGAGCCGGTGTCCGCGCTCGACGTCTCGATCCAGGCCCAGGTTGTCAACCTGCTGCAGGACCTGCAGCGGGAGTTCAACATCGCCTTCCTGTTCATCGCCCACGACCTGGCGATCGTCCGTCACTTCTGCCCGGAGCTGGCCGTGATGTACCTCGGCAAGATCGTGGAGATCGGCGACCGGGACACCATCTACAACCGTCCGCACCACCCGTACACCCAGGCCCTGCTGTCCGCCGTCCCCGACGTGAAGCAGGCGGCTGTCGGTGGTCGACGCGAACGCATCCGGCTCGAGGGGGACGTACCGAGCCCGATCAACCCCCCGTCGGGCTGCCGGTTCCGCACCCGATGCTGGAAGGCCCAGGACATCTGCGCTCAACAGGAGCCGCCGCTGATCGAGTTCGGCAACGGTCACCGGGCCGCCTGCCACTTCGCCGCTCCGCCCGGCGAAGAGGTCACCGAGCCGATATCGACGCCGCTCGAGACCCCCGCGTAGCCCGGCCGCGCCGGCCGGCATCCAACCGTCGTTCCCGGGTCCACGCTGCCGGTAGGGTCCCGTCGTGGACGCCGACGGACTCTTCGACATACCGGCCGGACCGGCGGGCGCCTCCGGTTCGGGGAGCCTGCGCGACGCCTCTCACTCCGCCTCGCCGCTGGCGGTCCGGATGCGTCCGCAGTCCCTCGATGAGCTCGTCGGCCAGCGGCTGCTCCTCGCGGACGGCTCGCCGCTGCGCCAGCTGATCGAGGGCGACCGGCCGATGTCGCTGCTGCTGTGGGGTCCCCCCGGCACGGGGAAGACGACTATCGCCTCGATCCTGTCCCGTCACACCGGCCGCCGCTTCGTGGAGGTCCCGGCAGTGGCAGCCGGGGTCAAGGAGGTACGTGCGGTCATCGACGAGGCTCGCCGCGAGCTTGTCCGGGGAGGTCGCGAGACAGTGCTCTTCGTCGACGAGGTGCATCGGTTCAGCAAGGCGCAGCAGGACGCGCTGCTGCCGGGCGTGGAGAACAGATGGGTGACGCTCGTCGCCGCCACCACCGAGAACCCGTTCTTCTCGGTGATCTCGCCACTGTTGTCGCGCTCCTTGCTGCTGCGGCTCGAGCCGCTCACCGATGACGACGTGCGATCCGTGGTGCGCAGCTCTCTACGCAGTACGCAGGGACTGTCCGAACGGTTCACGCTGGACGAGGACGCCGAAGACCACCTTGTGCGCCTGTCCGGCGGCGACGCGCGCCGGGCCCTGACCTACCTGGAGGCGGCAGCCGGAGCGGCGGAGGCAAAGGCGTCCACCCACATCGATCTCGGCACCGTCGAGACCGCGGTTGACCGAGCCGCGGTCCGCTACGACAGGGACGGCGACCAGCATTACGACGTCGCGAGCGCGTTGATCAAGTCGATCCGCGGGTCGGACGTCGACGCCGGGCTGCACTACCTGGCTCGAATGGTGGAAGCAGGGGAGGACCCGCGGTTCATCGCCCGGCGCCTGATCATCCTTGCCAGCGAGGACGTCGGCCTGGCCGATCCCACCGCGCTCACCACGGCCGTGGCGGCGGCCCAGGCCGTACAGCTGGTCGGATTTCCCGAGGCGCAGCTGAACCTCGCGCAAGCCGTCATCGCACTGGCCCTTGCCCCGAAGTCGAACGCGGTCACCGTCGCGCTCGGGGCCGCGGTGGCCGACGTGCGCGCCGGCAGGATCGGCGGCGTGCCCGCCCACCTGCGCGACTCGCACTATGCGGGCTCCCGGCCGCTTGGCCACGGCACCGGATACCGGTACGCCCACGACGACCCGCGCGGGGTCGTGCCCCAGCAGCACGCTCCCGATGTGATCGCCGGCAGCGACTATTACCGACCCACTCAACGGGGAGCCGAGGCCGACTACGCCGAGCGGGTGACCAGGCTGCGCCGCATCCTGCGCGGCGAAGGCTAGGCGGCGCCGACGGCCTGCGGCCGTCCCGCCGCGATAGGGTCAGCAACCATGGGTCAGACTGCCTGGGCGCTCCTGGGGGTGAACCTGGTCACCCTGGCCGGGGTCTTCTTCCTCGCCGGCGCCCTGCGGCGCAGCGACCGGTCGATGACGCTGCTGCACGACGGGATCGCCGACCTGGGATCCCGGCTGGATCGAGCGATGGCTGCCAACGCGGTGCCGCAGCGCGATGCCTCCGCGTTCGACAGCGAGGGGGCCTGCCGGGTCTGCGGCCGCGCGGATGAGCAGCCGCAACCCGGTCTGCCGACGCCGTACCTGGTCGGGTCATCCGCCGGTCGGCCCGATCGGGGCAAGGGCGGGCTGCCGCTCGGCGAGCCAGACGCCACTCGCCAGGGCACGAGCGTGATGATCGGCGAGCCGCTGATCAAGGTGGCGGCTTTCTCGTTCGGTGTCCGGCGGGCGCTGACCGAGGAGAAGCGCGCGCTGATCGCGTACCGCGTTCGCCGCGAGCTGAAGCGGCGACGCGACCTCCGCCGAGGCGCGCCCCGGCGGGCCGCGTGAGCCGCGTCTTCTGGTTCGCCGTCGGTGCCGGCAGCGGAGTCTACGCGGCCGTGAAGACCCGGAGAGCCGCGCAGCGGCTGACCCCGCAAGGTCTGAGCGACCAGATCGGTGCGGCCGGTGTCGGGCTGCGCCTGTTCGCCGACGAGGTGCGCGAGGGCATGGCGGTGAAGGAAACCCAATTGCGCCAGCAGCTCGGTGTGCCCGACCCTGGTCACCCGCGGACGGCGCTGCCGGCGGGACCCGGCGAGAAGGGAGTTGCGTGATGGATACCGCTGAGATCCGGCGGAGATTCCTCGCGCACTTCGAAAGAGCACGACACACGCCGGTGCCGTCGTCGTCTCTGCTGGTCGACGACCCGACACTGCTGTTCGTCAGCGCCGGGATGGTGCCGTTCAAGCCCTACTTCCTCGGTCAGGAGACACCTCCCTACGATCGGGCGGTCAGCGTGCAGAAATGTGCGCGCACCACCGACATCGAGGAGGTCGGCTGGACGACCAGACACGGCACGTTCTTCCAGATGTGCGGCAACTTCTCCTTCGGCGACTACTTCAAGGAGACCGCCATCGAGCTGGCTTGGGACCTTGTCACCAGGAGTCAGCTCGACGGCGGATACGGGTTCGACGAGTCGCGGCTGTACGTCAGCGTCTTCCACGAGGACGACGAGGCCATCGGGCTGTGGAAGCGTCTCGTCGGGCTCCCCGACGACCGGATCATCCGGCTCGGCATGAAGGACAACTTCTGGTCGATGGGCGTGCCCGGTCCGTGTGGGCCCTGTTCGGAGATCCTGCTCGACCGTGGCCCGGAGTACGGCCCCGAGGGTGACATCGAGAAGGCGGGAGACCGCTATCTGGAGTTCTGGAACCTCGTGTTCATGCAGAACATCCGCGGCGAGGGCGGCGCAAAGGAGGGCTACGAGATAATCGGCGATCTTCCCGCCAAGAACATCGACACCGGGATGGGCCTGGAGCGGGTGGCCTTCCTCCTCCAGGACGTCGGCAGCATCTACGAGATCGACGAGATCGTGCCGGTGATCACCCACGCGGCCCAGATGTCAGGGCGGCGCTACGGCGCCGAGCCCCAGGACGACATGCGCTTCCGGGTCGTCTCCGACCACGTCCGCAGCGCGCTGATGCTCATCGGTGACGGCGTCACGCCCGGCAACGAGGGCAGGGGTTATGTGCTGCGTCGGCTCATCCGCCGCGCCGTGCGCTCCATGCGGCTGCTCGGCGTCGACGAGCCGACGCTGCCCGAGCTGCTCCCGCTGTCGCTGGGGAGGATGAAGCTCTCGTACCCGGAGCTCGAGAGCGACTGGTCCCGGATCTCGCAGATCGCCTATGCCGAGGAGGATGCGTTCCGCCAGACGCTGCGGACCGGCACCCAGATCTTCGACGTCGCCGCGGCCGAGACCCGGAACGCCGGGAGCGGCCAGCTCTCCGGCGCGCGCGCCTTCCAGCTGCATGACACCTTCGGGTTCCCCATCGACCTGACGCTGGAGATGGCGTCCGAGCAGGGTCTGACGGTCGACGAGGTCGGGTTTCGCGAACTGATGACCGAGCAGCGCGATCGGGCCAAGGCCGACGCGAGGGCCAAGAAGGGCCGGACCGCCGATGCGGTGTCCTACAGAGGGGTGGCCGAGGAGCTGTCTGCTCCGGTGACGTTCACCGGATACGACGAGACTGTCTCGGAGTCCACCGTGGTCGCCCTGGTCACCGATGCCGGGCAGGCCCGATCGGCGCAGGAGGGCGACGAGGTCGAGGTGGTGCTCGACCGGACGCCCTTCTACGCCGAGGGCGGTGGCCAGCTCGCCGACCATGGCGTGCTCGAGCTCGCCAACGGCGCCATGGTCGAGGTCGTCGACGTCCAGTCACCGGTCGGCGGTGTCATCGTGCACCGCGCGCGGGTGGTCGCCGGCGAGCTCTCTGTCGGATCGGACGCCGTGGCCCGGGTCGACGTCGAGCGCCGGCGCTCGATATCACGTGCCCACACCGCCACCCACATGGTGCACAAGGCGTTCCGGGAGACGCTGGGTGAGACGGCCACCCAGGCGGGCTCGGAGAACGCTCCCGGACGATTCCGGTTCGACTTCTCCGCCAGCGGCGCGGTCCCGTCGAGCGCACTGTCTGACGTCGAGGCGAGAGTGAACGACCTGGTCCTGGCCGACCTGTCAGTCCATGCCGAGATCATGACCCAGGACCAGGCGCGCGCGGCCGGTGCGATGGCGCTGTTCGGGGAGAAGTACGGCACCGAGGTCCGGGTGATCTCGGTCGGGAACTGGGCCCGTGAGCTGTGCGGCGGCACCCACGCCGGCAGATCCGGTCAGCTGGGGGTCATCAAGCTGCTCGGGGAGTCGTCGATAGGGGCCGGGGTCCGTCGGGTCGAGGCGCTCGTCGGCGCTGACGCGTACCGCTTCCTGGCCCGCGAGCACGTCCTGGTCGCCCAGCTCAGCGAGGCGCTCAAAGCCAGGCCGGAGGAGCTCCCGGAGCGCGTGAACGACCTGGTAGAGCGGCTTCGGACGGCGGAGAAGGAGATCGAGAGGGGTCGGCTGCAGCAGCTGTTGGCCGCCGGAGACCGAATCGCGCGGGCCGCGGACGATGTCGCGGGCGTGGCGTTCGTAGGACACCGCGTCGACGGGGCCGGCCCGGGTGATGTCCGCAAGCTGGCGCTCGACATCCAGAGCCGGATGCCCCAGGAGCGGGCGGCTGTCGTCGCGGTTGTCGGCTCGGCGCACGGTAAGCCCGCGATCGTCGTCTCCACCAATGAGAACGCGCGGCGGTCCGGGCTGTCCGCTCGGGAGCTCGTCGGCCTCGCCGCCCCGGTGCTCGGTGGCAGTGGTGGCGGCAGAGACGACGTGGCCCAGGGCGGAGGGACGCAGGTCTCGGGTATCGAGGCGGCGCTGCGGGAGATCCGCTCGGCCGTGGGTCAACGCGTCGCGGCTCGCTGAGGGTCGAGGACCCGGCATGCGCGGCGGCGTACGCATCGGCATCGACGCCGGTTCGGTACGGATCGGTGTGGCCGCCTCCGATCCGGACGGCCTCATCGCGACGCCGCTGGTCACCGTGCCGCGGGTCGGTGGACACCTCGACCGGATCGCGGCCATCGTCCGGGATCGGGCGGCGATCGAGGTCGTGGTCGGCTTACCGCGTTCACTGTCCGGACAGGAGGGCCCGTCGGCTGTCACCGTCCGCGAGTTCGCCGCCGGGCTGGCCGTGGCTCTGGCGCCCGTACCGGTTCGGCTCGTCGACGAGCGGTTGACTACTGTCACGGCAGAGCGCGTACTGCGTGACCGGGGAAGGAAGGGACCGGGT
This sequence comes from Actinomycetota bacterium, assembly GCA_046732575.1. Taxonomy (GTDB): domain Bacteria; phylum Actinomycetota; class Actinomycetes; order Propionibacteriales; family Nocardioidaceae; genus JBKPNJ01. Next base: position 1,956 of record JBKPNJ010000214.1, on the reverse strand, counting down.
CGCCGAGCGGTGGTGGACCAGGCGGCGGCGGTGGTGATACTCCAGCATGCCCTCGATGCGGAGCGAGCATCCGGTTCCGCGCCCGGGGAGACCCTCGACCTAGGACCGCTGTGAGCGACGTCGGACTCGAGCCCGAGCCGGTCACCCGGCACCGCTCCAGGCGGACGCTCGGGTGCGTCGCGGTGCTGGTCGCCCTGGCGGTCCTCGCCGCTGCCGGCGCGTTCGCGCTGCTCAAGGGCCGGGCCTGGATCGCGGACCTGGTCTCGCCGCCCGAGGACTACACCGGTTCCGGCACGGCACCGCTCGTGGTCGTCGAGGTACACAAGGGCGACACCGCGACCGACATCGCCGAAAGCCTGTTCGACAAGGGTGTGGTCAAGAGCGAGGAAGCGTTCACCGACGCGGCTCGCGAGGACTCCGACTCCAAGCTGATCCAGGTGGGACGCTACCGTTTGCGTCAGCATCTCCCGGCCAAGGCAGCCCTGGCCGCGCTGCTGGAGAGCTCGAACCGGCTGGTGGGTCGGCCGGTGACGTTCCCCGAGGGACTGACGGTCGAGGAGGTCGTCGCCAGGCTGGCCGACCACACCCGGTTCTCGCCCGCATCGCTCAAGACGGCACTGAGCAGCGTCGAGCTTCCCCCCTACGCCGGGGGCAACCCCGAGGGCTACCTGTTCCCCGCCACCTACAACGTCACCCACCGGACCAGGCCGGTCGACCTCTTCACCGCGATGGTCGCCCGGTTCGAGCAGGAGGCTTCCGCCGAGCATCTGGCCGCCAAGGCCCACGCGATGCGGCATACGCCGGCGGAGATCATCACGGTGGCGAGCCTCGTGCAGGCCGAGGCTCGGCGGGCCCAGGACTTCGCCAAGGTGGCTCGGGTCGTCTACAACCGCCTGGACCGGGGGATGCCGCTGGAGCTCGACTCCACCGTGCACTACGCGGTCGGCAAGGACGGCTCGGTCAGCACCACCCGGGCGGACCGCCAGGTCGACTCGCCGTACAACACCTACAGGTACGCCGGGCTGCCACCCGGCCCGATCGACGCTCCCGGTGAGCAGGCGATCAAGGCTGCACTCAACCCCGCCGACGGGAGCTGGCTGTACTTCGTGACGGTCAACACCGACACCGGTGAGACCAAGTTCGCCACCACCTTCGCCGAGCACCAGAAGAACGTCGCGGAGTACCGGCACTTCTGCCGGTCGAGTCCGGACTGCTGATGCGCTGTGCCGTGCTGGGGAGCCCGATCGCGCATTCCCTGTCGCCGGTGCTGCACCGGGCGGCGTATGCGGCTCTCCACCTGGACTGGAGCTACGACGCCTACGAGGTGACCGAACAGACCCTGCCGGGGTTCGTGGACGGACTCGACCGGGACTGGCGAGGGCTGTCGCTGACCATGCCGCTGAAGCGCGCAGTCATCCCCCTGGTCGACCGGCTCGACCCGACGGCCACGCTGGTCGGGGTCGTCAACACGCTGCTGTTCGAGGCCGACGGATCGCGCCGCGGCCACAACACCGACGTCGCGGGCATGGTCGCGTCCCTGCGCGCCGTGGGCATCGACAGCGTCCTGACAGCCGCGCTGGTCGGCGGCGGTGCCACCGCGGCGTCGGCGCTGGCGGCGCTGGGCGCGCTCGGCGCGCGGACCGTCGCCGTGCTCGTTCGCGAGCCGGCCAGGTCCGAAGCCCTGCTGCCGATCTCGCAGCGGCTCGGGCTGGAGCTGGTGCTGCATCCCCTGGACGACGCCGCCGGCCTCCGGGCCGACCTGCTCGTGTCGACGGTGCCACCGGAAGCCGCCGACCCGGACCCGCTCGCCGCGGTGGCACCGGTGGTGTTCGACGTGGTCTATGCCCCGTGGCCGACACCGCTGGCGCGCGTTGCGCAGGGACGAGGTCACCGGGTGGTCGGAGGCCTGGATCTCCTGGTCAACCAGGCGGCGCTTCAGGTCGAGCTGATGACCGG
>JBKPNJ010000213.1:0-10422 GCA_046732575.1 Actinomycetota bacterium | reverse complement strand
GGCCCGAGAGCTCCCGCCTGGAGGAGTTGATGAGCTCGGCGGTCCCCACCCTGGTGGTTCAGGGCGACAGGGACGCCTTCGGCAAACCCGACGAGTTCCCCGACAGTGTCGACATGGCGGTGATACCCGGCGCCGACCATGGCTTCCAGGTGGCGGCCGGGGGGCCGCTGACCCGGACCGAGGCGCTCGGGGTCGTGGTCGAGGCTTGTCTGGAATGGCTCACCCGCGACATCGCCTGAGGCACGGTCCGGTGCGTTGGTGACGCGCCCGGGTATCCGATCCTCCGAGCCGGACCGGGAAGAAGACTCGGGTGCTCGCTGTTGTGACCCGTGAAGGGGACCAGTGGAACCGGAGGAGGTCGGCTGTGCTGAACGGTGTGCAGTCGATCGAACGTTCGGTGGTGTCCGAGGCCGAGGCCATCCTGCACGGGTCTGCGCCCCGGTCGGGCGAGACCGCTGACGCCGAGGCTGTCGGTGTCCGACGAGTAGACTCGACGGCGATGACAACCACCCCCGCCACGGAGACGCCCGAGGAGCGCACCGCGCGATTCGAGCGAGATGCCCTTCCATTCATCGATCAGCTCTACTCGGCTGCGATGCGCATGACCCGCAACCCGCAAGACGCCGAGGACCTCGTCCAGGAGACGTTCGCCAAGGCCTACAGCGCCTTCCATCAGTTCCAGGAGGGCACGAACCTCAAGGCCTGGCTCTATCGCATCCTCACCAACAGCTTCATCAACACGTACCGGAAGAAGCAACGCGAGCCACAGCAGTCGATGACCGAGGAGGTCGAGGACTGGCAGCTCGCGCGTGCGGACTCGCACATGTCAGGTGGACTGAAGTCCGCCGAGACCCAGGCACTCGAGCACCTGCCGGACAGCGACGTCAAGGACGCCCTTCAGCGGCTCCCGTACGACTTCCGACTGGCCGTCTATCTGGCCGACGTCGAGGGCTTCCCGTACAAAGAGATCGCCGAGATCATGGACACGCCGATCGGAACAGTGATGTCCCGGCTGCATAGAGGTCGGCGCCAGCTCAGAGACCTCCTGCAGGACTATGCCCGTGAGCGCGGTCTGGCTCGCGCCGGCGCAGAGGTCGGAACGGGGGAGCAGTCGTGACCGGGGGCCCCGACTCCCTCGACAGCGACTGTTCGGCGACGCTGCAGCGACTGTTCCTCTTCCTCGACAACGAGATCGACCAGGCGACCACGGCCGAGATCCAGGAGCATCTCGATGACTGCGCCCCATGCCTGGCCAAGTACGACCTGGAGCGGATCGTCAAGATGCTCGTCGCCCGGTCGTGCTGCGAGCGAGCACCGTCAAGCCTGCGAGCCAGGGTCCTGCTGGCGATCCATCAGGTACAGGTGACAGTGACCTCGACGTCACCCGGGACGTCGACCGCGGACCAGCCCGAGACCTAGTCCGGCCCGCGCAGCGAGCCGGCTCACGCGTTCGGACGCTTGCCGTGATTGGCTTTGCTCTTGCGACGCGAGCGTCGCTTGCGGCCGTTCTTGGACATCCTGCCTCCTGGTTCTACCGCTCGTGCGGGCTGACTTCTGCTTGACGGACCGACTGCCTGGATCCCGGCGCCCCGCGTAGGGCACCGCACCACCGTCGGCATACTGGCCTAATCTGCTCAGATGCCTCTAAAAAGGGAGAGCAAAAGTCGTGGGGTCTGGTCATAGACGCGGCAATCAATGACAGCGATACTCATATTAGTAACCAAGCGAGCACACAGCGTGACAGGAAGCGGTTCGCACCAAGTGGTCCGGTAGGAAAGGCAACAGCTGATGCAGTGGATCTCTCAGATGCTTGACCATCTTACCCAGGTGGAGAGCCTGGAATGGCGCGAACCGGCGACTCCGCGGTAAGCCGCCCGAGGGTTCGAAGAGCGGCTGACCATCCGCCGCCCGCCAGATCCACAACCGCACGATTCCACAAAAACTTTGCACCCAGGCATGCGATGATCGAAGGAGGAACCACATGAGACGCGCCGTAGAGTGGGGATGAGTCCCTCAGGCGGTTCGACCGCCGGTTAGCTGGGAGGGGTGTGCATGCCACACAGGCACCTCCTCCTCAAGATCTACATTGGTTTCCTTGTCGCCCTCTCGGGCCTGATCGTCGTTTTTGCCTCTGACCGGGTCGAACACTGGTCGAAGGTGTTTGAGCTGGCCGGCCTCATGTGGCTCGTCGGCTCATGGAAGTCCCGCCTCGGTGAGCGTGTGCTCACCTCCTTGAGCTCGGTTGTCTCCGTCACTGCGCTGTTCGTGGCCGGGGCGCCTGGAGCGATCATCGCTGCCAGTGCGAACTTCATCGTCTTGCGCCGCTCGTACGGGCTCGACAAACGCCTCTACAACGCCGCTCAGTCGGTGATCGCGGTCTCGGTCGCCGGGGCGATCTACACAGCCCTGCGCCACGGCCCGGTCGAGTCCATCGGAGCGCTGTCGGTGCTCGAGCTCGCCGGTGACGCGCTGCTCGCGAACGTGGGCTTCCTTGTCGTCAACATGCTGCTGCTCGCGTGTGTCTTCTGGCTCGACACCGGCGAGCAGCCGCTCGGCGTGATCCGTAAGCACGTCGTTCCCACTCTGGTCCGGCTGCTGGGCTTCGGACTGCTCGGCGTCGTGATGGCGATCCTCTGGCTGGGCGGAAAGGAAGGCGGTCTCGGCCCCTTTGCGGCGGTGCCGATGCTGCTGCCGTTCATCGTCGCCAGATGGGCGCTCGGCCAGTACGAGGAGGAGCGCCGCGCCCAGGCTGCGACACTGTCGGCGCTGGCGAAGGTCGTCGAGAACAAGGACCTCTACACCCGTGGCCACAGTGAGCGGGTCAGCGACGGGGTCACCAGCATCGGCAAAGTCATGAAGTTCGACCAGCGACGGCTGACCATGCTCACCAACGCCGGGCTGCTGCACGACGTGGGCAAGGTCGGTGTTCCCACGCAGGTGATCCGGAAATCCGGATCACTGTCGGGGGAGGAGTTCGCGGCGATCCGACTGCATCCCGCCCGTGGAGTGGACCTGGTGGGCCACATCGAGTTTCTGCAGGACGCCTACGACGGCATCCTGCATCACCATGAGCGGTTCGATGGCAGCGGATACCCCGCCGGTCTCAAGGGCCTCGACATACCGCAGTTCGCCCGCATCATCCACGTGGCGGACGCCTACGACGCAATGACCACCAGCCGCTCCTACCGAGCGGCGCGGACGCACGAGGAGGCGCTGACGGAGATCCTGCGCTCCAAGCACAGCGACTTCGACCCGGACATCGTCGACGCCTTCGTCAAGGCCCTGGAACGATTCGGCTGGGAGATCCCGGTGAGCACCCCGAGTGTGACGGTCGTGAAGGACGGCGTCCTGCTCGACCACGACGACTTCGTGCTCGCGGAGGACCTGGCCGGGCCGTCGACCGGTGGCGACCGCGGCCAGCCGACGTCACCGGACCGTCCGGTGGAGGGCTCGGCCTGATGGCGGCGCAGTTCACGACGATCGCACGCCGTCACGGCATGGAGGCGCAGGCGACGATCCTGGTCAGCGCCGGACTCCTCGCCGCCTGGTGTCTGGCCTGGGTGGGGAACGAGGGCTTCGAGCAGGAGAAGATGGCACTGGCGTTCTGCGGCCTCATCGCGCTTGGCGAGGCGGCCCGGGTCGGCTTCCGCGGAGCCAGGGTCCAGGCACCGCTGTCGTTGTCGGCCTCGCTCGGCTTCGCGCTGCTGGCGTTCATCCCCGAGGGGCGCGTGGAGTACGACTGGCCACAGGTAGTCGTGGTCTGCCTGGTTGGCACCGTCGCAGGTGCGTTCCCGCACCTGATCGTGGGCAGAAGGGTCTCTGTGCTGAGTCTGGCCCGTCGGCTGCTCCTGGTCGGCCTGGTGGCCGGCAGCTATGACGCCCTGCTGTCCGCTGTGTGGCCGGACCAGGTCACCCCGCCGCCGATGTGGCAGCAGGCCTTGGTGATGGTCGCCGTCTTGATGCTGGGGCTTGCCTTCGACATCTCGCTGCGAGCAGGTGTTCTCGCCTCGCAGGGGCAGGGCAGGTTCTGGCGCCAGTGCATCAACGAGGGCCGGGCGACGATCGAGATCCAGTCCGCGGTGATGGCGACGGCGATGGTCCTCGCACTGGCAACCTCCCAGGTCGGACTGGAGGCGGTGCCGGTGGTGAGCGTGCCGCTGCTGCTCACACAGCTGTCCTACCGGCGCTATCACCTGGCGCGAACCACTTACGCGCAAACGGTCGAGGCCCTCTCCAAGACCACCGATGTCGCTGGTTACACGGTCGCCGGGCACGCCCGGCGTGTCGCCGATCTCGCTCTGGTGATCGGCAACGACTTCGGCCTGCCGCCCGACGAGCTCCGCCGGCTGGAGTACGCGGCGCTGCTGCATGACGTCGGGCAGATGAGCCTCCCGGAGCCGCTCGCGGGCGGGGCGACCATCTTCGCCTCCGCAGAGCAGCGTGCCGCCATCGCCAAGGCGGGCGCGGACCTGATCGCCGACTCCGGCATTCCGGGAGACCTGGCCACGCTGGTGGCGCGGCAGGCGGAGCCGTTCCGGCGGGGGGCGCACTCGGGCCAGACACCGACCCCGGTTCAGTCGCGGATCATCAACGTCGCCAACGCCTTCGACGATCTCGTCGGAGAGCCAGTGTCGATCGCCACGTCTGGGGATGCCGTCCAGCGCATCACGTTGGGCCTGGCCGACGACTACGACCCGAAGGTCGTCCAAGCCCTCACCCGCTACGTTGCCCGGCTGAGCGAGGTCCCCGTCTGAGGCCCGGCGCAGACCCTCCGCCGGTCTTGCTCGACACCGGGGTGACCGCCTCGGCACGGCTGCGGCCGACGCCCACCGGAGCACGGCCGGCCCACCGCCGCTCCCTTGCCGGTGCCGGTCAGGCCCGTGCCGGAGACGCCGACGTCGGGGGCCCGTCGATGCCGGGAAGGGTCTCGACGCCTGGGTCACCAGCGTCTGCTCGGTAGTCCTCCGGGCTCGTGGAGTCCTCACCGTCCGCGACACCGCCGGCCCGGAAGGCCGCGGTAAGGATCAGCGAGACCAGCAGGTTGATGACGACGGCCGACAAGGCGATGTACCCCTTGGTGTCGGTGAACGGAACCTCGGCAACCGGGCTGCCGAAGTGCGATCCCGGGTCGCCGACTGCCGGGACGTTATACATCGCCCAGGTCCCCCAGGCCATGCCGACCGCCCAGCCGAGCAGCAGCGCCCAGCGGTGGAACCACCCGGTGAACAGACCCACGACGATCGCGGGCAGGGTCTGCAGGATCCAGATGCCGCCGAGGAGCTGCAGGTTTATCGCGAACTTGTTCGGCAGCCAGAGCACGAAACCCAGTGCGCCGAACTTGACCACCAGTGAGACGACCTTGCTCTGCCGCGCCTCCTCGGCCGGGGTGGCCCCGGAGTTGATGAATGCGCGGTACACGTTCCGGGTCCACAGGTTCGCCGCCGCGATCGACATGATCGCCGCGGGGACCAGCGCACCGATGGCGATCGCGGCGAACGCGATCCCGGCGAACCAGCTGGGGAACTGCTTGTCGAACAGCTCGGGGATCGCCGCCTGAGCGTTGTCCACGCTGATCCCTGACGCGATGGCTGCGAATCCCAGCAGGGCGAGCAGGCCCAGCAGGAACGAGTAGGCGGGCAGGAATGACGCGTTGCGACGTATCACGTTGCGGTTCTTGGTGGACAGCACCCCGGTGATCGAATGCGGGTACATGAACAACGCCAGAGCCGAGCCGAGGGCCAGTGACGTATAGGCCCAGTACGCGGTCGAGGGTGGTACGGCGGTCTTGGGGGCCGCGGCCCCGCTGGCGATGGCATCGGCGTTGTCGGCGTTGAACTTGTCGAACGACGCGATCGTGGTGTCGAATATCCCTCCCCAGCCGCCGAGCTTGGTGGGCAGGTAGAAGACGGCGACGATGATCACCAGGTAGATGAGGGTGTCCTTGACGAACGCGATGAGCGCCGGCGCGCGCAGCCCCGAGGCATAGGTGTAGGCCGCGAGGACGGCGAACGCCAGGAACAACGGTGCATCCTTGACGAACCAGTTCGCGTCGTCGCCGCCGCCGATGCCCATCGTCTCCAGGACCACCTGGATGCCGACGAGCTGCAGGGCGATGTAGGGCATCGTGGCGAGGATCCCGGTGACCGCAATCGCCAGTGAGAGGCTCTTGGAGCCGTACCTTCCCTGCACGAAGTCCGCTGGGGTCACGTACCGGTGGCGGTGTGAGACCGACCAGAGCCGGGGGAGGAAAATGAAGATGATCGGGTACACGATGATCGTGTAGGGGACGGCGAAGAACCCGGTCGCACTGCCCGCATACAGCAGGGCGGGAACGGCGATGAACGTGTAGGCGGTGTAGATGTCTCCGCCGATAAGGAACCAGGCGACGAAGGTGCCGAACCCGCGCCCTCCCAGCCCCCACTCGTCGAGGTGCTCGAGGGTCTCCGCGCGGCGCCAGCGAGCCGCCCAGAACCCCATCGCGGTGACGAGGATGAAGAAGAACAAGAAGATCACCAGCGCTGTGACATCGACGTCATCACCCATCGCTACCCACCTGCCGTTCGGAGGCATCCACGTCCCGGCCGTCGCGCACTGACAACCGGTACGCCAGGTAGGTCAGGATCGATGCTGCGGGGATCATCGCGAACTGGAACCAGTAGTAGAACGGGAACCCCCCCAGCTCCGGGGAGTCCTTGGCGTAGAGCGGAACCAGCAGCGGGACGACGATCGGGACGGCCAACACGACTCCGACCACCGCCCAGACGGCGGCCGGCTGTCCGGACCTTGCTGCTCGTGACGAGTCCGACATGAAGCACCTCCGCATCCGTTGCGAATGCACCACAGGCTAGTGAGGGCCGCCGGAAACACGAAGGGCCACGCCACGACGGATAGGCTCGCTGCGTGCCGTCCCTGGACGACGTGGTGCGCCATCACACGGATATGGACGAGGCCGATCTGGACTGGTTGCACTACCTGGTCGCCGACTGGCAGATCATCGCCGACCTGTCCTTCGCCGACCTGGTTCTGTGGCTCCCCGACCGGGAGGGGCATGGGTTCTGGGCGGGAGCGCAGATGCGCCCGACCACGGGCCCCACGGCGTATCTCGACGACGTCGTGGGCGCATTCGTCCCGCGCGGCGGGCGACCGCTTCTCGACCGGGCCTACGACGAGGGACGTATCGCCCGGGAGGGCGATCCCGAGTGGCGCGACGAGGTGCCCGTGCGGGTGGAGAGCATCCCGGTTCGGTCTGGGCAACGCCTGCTCGGTGTTATCACTCGCAACACCAACCTGCTGGGCATCCGGACCCCGAGCCGGCTCGAGCTGGCATACCTGCAGACCGCTGGCGACCTCGCGCGAATGATCAGCGACGGGAGCTTCCCCCACATCGCCGAACGGCCGGACATGACGGCGTCCCCGCGCGTGGGTGACGGCTTCCTACGGCTCGACGAGACCGGCCTGGTCAGCTACGCGAGCCCGAACGCCCAGTCGGCCTACCGACGGCTCGGTCTGCCGAGCGACCTGCTCGGCCGCAATCTGGGAGAGGTCACCGTCGCAGTGCTCAGCGGCGAGTCCGGCCCGGGGCTCGGTGAGCCCTTGGCGGGTGCGGTGTCCGGGCACGCCCATGCCGAGGCGGAGATCGACAACGGCGACGCGACCGTGATCGTCCGGGCCATCCCCCTGCGGCCCGCCGGTGAACACATCGGGGCACTTGTGCTGCTCAGAGACGTGACCGAGCTCCGTCGGCGGGAACGAGAGCTGCTGTCGAAGGAAGCCACGATCCGGGAGATCCACCATCGGGTGAAGAACAACCTGCAGACGGTCGCGGCACTGCTGCGCCTGCAGGCCAGGCGGATCCGGGCGCCGGAGGGCCGGGCCGCCCTCGTCGAGGCCGTGCGCCGGGTGGGTTCGATCGCCATCGTGCACGAGACCCTGAGTCAGGCCTTCGATGAGCGGGTGGATTTCGACGAGATCGCCGACCGCCTGCGCCACATGGTCACCGACGTGTCCTCCACGGGTGCCGCCATAACGACAAGCCGGAAGGGATCCTTCGGCGCGCTTCCGGCCGATGTGGCGACGCCGCTGGCGATGGTGCTCACCGAGCTCATGCAGAATGCCGTCGAACACGGGCTTCGGGACCGCGCCGGAACCCTGACGGTGGAAGTGGACCGGATCGCGGGGCGGCTGCGGGTGGTGGTCGACGACGACGGCGTGGGCGTCCCGAAGGACTTCGACCCCGAGCTCTCGGCCGGACTCGGGCTGTCCATCGTGCTGACGCTGGTGGAGTCAGAGCTCTCGGGCATCCTCGACGTCCGCGGCGGCCCCGATGGGGGCACGAGGATGGTTGTCGACCTCCCGATGGCACCCGCCACCGGGCCGTCGCAGCCGGCCGGCATCTAGACCGGCGTCAGGCGGTCCGGATCCTTGCCCGGGCGTTGCGGCGCTTGAGTGTGCGCCGCTCATCCTCGCTCAGGCCACCCCAGACACCGTGGTCCTGTCCTGCCTCCAACGCCCAGGCCAGACACTGTTCGCGCACGTCACAGCGCCGGCACACGGTCTTGGCCTCCTCGATCTGACGGATCGCCGGCCCGGTGTTGCCGATGGGGAAGAACAGCTCCGGATCCTCGTCGAGACACGCGGCCCGGTTGCGCCAATCCATGGGGTGTAGCTCCTTGGTGCCAGTCGGGCCGACCTGGATGGGCGACCCGCGGATACGGTCATGTGAATGCTTTCACGATCAGTGATACGAATACAACAACGCACCGACCCGGCCGCCGTGGCGGTTGAGGCCGAAGGTCGATCGTAGAGCATCGAGAGCTCGTGCGCTGTGCACGATGCTTGCAAGAGACGCCCAGCGACGCAACCCCGCGCCGTTGTCTGTTCCATCACACACAACGAGGCCACCGGAGCAAAGATTCCGCTGGGAGCGGGTCTCCCGTGGATGCTCGCGCACGACGGGCCGGATCACCTTGCCGCCGGCGTGTGTCACTGTACGAACAGACAGCCGCCAGACCGGGGTGCAGAATGCAACCTGGCGAGGGTAGGGCAGGCACAGCTTCCTGTACACGGGACTACCGCAGACCTGAGACGGGTCGCGGATGCGACGACGATAAGGAGCTCGGTGAGATGACCTACCAGCTACGCAAGGCGCTTGCTGGGATCGACCTTTTCGCAGGCATGTCCTCCGAGACAGTTGACGAACTGATCCAGCGGGGCACCACCTTCACTACCAACCCGGGTCACCGGGTCGTGATCGAGGGTGATATGGACGCTGGCCTCCAGGTTGTGCTCGAGGGTAGCGCCGAGGTCACCGTCCATGGCGAGTCCCGCCCGCCGCTCGGCCCGGGCAGCTATTTCGGAGAGATCTCCATGATCGACGGCGCACCCCGCTCCGCGACGGTGGTCTCCGGGCCGGAGGGCCTGAAGACGTTCGCTCTCTCCGCACTCGCTTTCGCGCCGATGATCGAGCGGCCCGAGGTCTCTCGGGTCCTGCTGCGAGCCCTGTGTGAGCGGGTCCGCGCCATGGAGAAGACCCCGGACGTCCAGTAGACCCCAGGCGGCGGCGTTTCACAGGCTGCTTGTGCCTGACCGGACGCTGCGGGACGGCCGCCGGCAGAGCCTTGCGGTCGGTCGGGAACCGCGAGCAGAATCATGCCGCACGGCAGTAGGCCCGTGCATGCCCCCGGGAGGAGAGACGGCTATGCGGATGATGTTGGTGGCTCACCTCGGTACCGCAGCGGCGACTGCCCGGATAGAGGACGGCAGTCTGCCTCCACTCATGCAGAGGACAATGGAGCGGCTGAAGCCGGAGGCGGCCTACTTCGGGCCCAACGACGGGTGCCGTACGGCTTTCATCGTGTTCGACATGACCGACCCATCCGATCTTCCCGAGATGACAGAGCCGATGTTCGCAGAGCTCAACGCACGCGTCGACATCTTCCCGGTGATGGACCAGGATGACCTTCGACGTGGTTTGTCCCAGCTCCAGGGCCATCGCTCCGAAACAGCCGGGTGACACTTCGGCTGCGAAGCCGCCTGGCTCTGCCCTGAGGCGCGCCCGCGGGCAGAGGCGATGACGAAGACGTCATGGTTGTGGCGCCGGTGGTCGAGCCTCCCGACGCTGGTGAAGCTGGTGCTCATCGTCGGGGTGATCATCGCCGTGTCCGCGTTGCTCAGCAGGTGATGTCCAGGGGCCGCGAGGCGCCCGGGCGCGCACTCCGCCGACATCGTCGTCGTTCCACCGGAGAGGTGACGTTGTGAGGTGGACAACGTCTGAAGCGATATGCACGGGATGGATTCGGGCCCGTCAACCTGGGGGGGCCGGTACCCATCGCCGGGAGACCCGGTGCCGACACGCGCATGCGCCGTGGTGCGATCCGGGCGAGCACCAGCCATCCCCGCCGGAGTGCCAAAGCGAGCCGGTGG
>JBKPNJ010000212.1:0-7847 GCA_046732575.1 Actinomycetota bacterium | reverse complement strand
AATTCATGTCACCGGACTGTAATTACATGGACGGCATTCTCGGTAATGCGTAAATGGATACTTGCATCGAGAATCCGACACCACGATCGCCGGACCGGACTTGCCGTGAACGCTCGATCCGGCATATGCACGAGGTTGGCGACCCGTAGGCTCACCACACCCGATCGATGTTCGGAGGACCCATGCCCGACCCGACTGTCGTCGTGATGCTCGCCGTTCTCCTGGGAATCGTCGCCGCGTTCGCCATCTCCTCTCGCAACCGCAGAGCCGCCCTCGAGCAGCGGCGGCTGGCCGACCTCGAGGCGGTCCGACACACCGCTGACGAGGACGTGACCCGGTACGGCGAGGAGCTGCAGCGACTCGACGTCGACGTCGCCGGTCACCAGCTCGATGCCGCAGCTCAGCAGGACTACCAGCGGGCGCTGGACTCCTACGAGGACGCCAAGGCTGCGGTCGCCGCGGTGCAGTCGCCTGACGAGATCCGCCACGTGACCACGGTGCTCGAGGACGGTCGCTACGCGGTGGCGTGCGTGCGCGCCCGGCTCAACGGCGAGCCACTCCCGCAGCGACGGCCACCGTGCTTCTTCAACCCCCAGCACGGCCCCTCGGTGGGGAATGTCAGCTGGACCCCGCCCGGCGGCGCTCTGCGCGAGGTGCCGGTCTGCGCCGCGGACGCCGAGCGGATCCGTGAAGGTGCCGAGCCGGACATCCGCACTGTCATGGTCGGCCCGCAGCGGGTCCCGTACTGGCAGGCCGGCCCCGCCTACTCGCCATGGGTCCAGGGATACTTCGGCAGCTATGCGCTCAGCGGGCTGCTTCCGGCCTTCATGGTCGGCTCGCTGGTGGGCGGCGCCTTCGACGGCTGGGGTGGCTTCGACTCGGGGTACGACTCCGGATACGACTCGGGCTACGACCAGGGGTACGACGCCGGGTCAGACGCCGGCGACGGCGGTTCCGACGGCGGCGACTACGGCGGCGGCGACTACGGCGGCGGCGACTACGGCGGCGGTGACTACGGCGGCGGTGACTTCGGCGGCGGTGACTTCGGCGGCGGTGACTTCGGCGGCGGTGACTTCGGCGGCGGTTTCTGAGCCGGCGTCAGCGGCGGTGCAGTCGCCTGGCGGCCTCGGCGATCGAGCCGGAGACCGACGGGTACACGGTGAACGCGTGCGACATCTGGTCAGCCGTCAGTCCCTGGGACACGGCCATCGACACCGGGTAGATGAGCTCGGAGGCCCGCGGTCCGACCACCACACCGCCGATCACGCTGCCGGTGCCGACACGGCAGAACAGCTTGACGAACCCGTCGCGCGAACCCTGCATCTTCGAGCGCGCGTTGCCGGAGAGCTCGAGCCTGACCGAGTACGCGTCGATCTCCTTGGCGTCCACCGACCGCTGTGACCAGCCAACCGTGGCGATCTCCGGAGCCGTGAAGACGTTCGACGACACCTGCTTGAGGTCCAGCGGTGCCACGGCGTCACCCAGCGCATGCCACATCGCGATTCGGCCCTGCATGGCCGCGACGGAGGCCAGCATCAGCACGCCCGTGCAGTCACCGGCCGCGTAGACCTCTCGAGCCGTCGTGCGCGACACCTTGTCGACCTCGATGTAGGACCGGTCGTCCAGCCCGACCCCGGCCTCGTCGAGCCCGAGCCCGGAGGTGTTGGGTACGGAGCCGACGGCCACCAGGCAGTGTGAGCCGTGCACGACGTGTCCGTCGCGCAACGTGACACGCACGGCGTCGCCGTCGCGCTCCACCCGGTCGGCGCGCGAGTTGGACAGCACAGTCATGCCTCGGCGGGTGAAGACGTGCTCGAGCACCGCCGAGGCGTCGGCGTCCTCCCCCGGCAGGACCCGGTCGCGGCTCGAGACCAGCACCACGTCAGACCCGAGCGCGTTGTACGCGCTGGCGAACTCCGCCCCGGTGACTCCTGATCCGACGACGACGAGTCTCTGCGGTACGGCATCGAGGTCGTAGACCTGCTCCCACGTGAGGATGCGCTCGCCGTCCGGGCGGGCAGTGGGCAGCACCCGCGGGCGCGCCCCGGTGGAGACCAGGACGACGTCGGCGTCGAAACGCTGATCGGGCTCGCCGGGCCGCGTCGCGACCACGGCCTGCGGCCCGTCGAGCCGACCGGCGGCGTGCACGACGCGCACCTTCTCCTGGTCGAGCCGCCGCTCGACGTCCGCGGACTGGGCGCTCGCCAGCGCCTTCACCCGGGCGTTCACCGCCGCCAGGTCGACGCCGACCGAGCCTTGCGCGTTCCCCCGGCCGACCTCGAACCGTAGCCCCAGCTCCGCGGATCCCTCCACCTCGGTCATCACCTCGGCGGTCGCGACCAGCGTCTTGCTCGGAACACAGTCCGTCAGCACCGCCGACCCGCCGATTCCGTCGCGATCGACGACAGTCACATCGGCACCGAGCTGTGCGGCGACCAGCGCCGCCTCATAGCCGCCGGGTCCCCCGCCGATGATCACCACTCGAGTCACGCCGACATTGTCGCGTACGGCACGCCCGGCACCCGATACGCTGCTGCCTCGTGCCGCTGTACGCCGCCTACGGGTCCAATCTCGACCCCGCCCGCATGGCGGAGCGCGCACCGCACTCGCCGCTGCGGGAGACCGGGTGGC
Source organism: Actinomycetota bacterium (assembly GCA_046732575.1). Taxonomy (GTDB): domain Bacteria; phylum Actinomycetota; class Actinomycetes; order Propionibacteriales; family Nocardioidaceae; genus JBKPNJ01. The sequence goes on along the minus strand of JBKPNJ010000212.1, from coordinate 5,216 downwards.
TGATGGGCTGGCGGCTCACGTTCGGCGGCGAGGAGCTCGGCTGGGACGGCGCGCTCTCCACAGTCGTTGAGGACCACTTCGGCCAGGTCTTCGTCGCGTTGTATGACGTGACGCCGGAGGACGAGTCCCACCTCGATGCGTGGGAGGGGTCGGAGCTCGGTCTCTATCGCAAGGTGCGCGTCAGGGCCGAGACGCTGAACGGGGAGGCGACCGCCTGGCTCTACGTCCTCGACGCGTACGAGGGTGGCCTCCCGTCCGCGTCGTACCTCGGCGTGCTGGGCGACGCCGCCGAAGCCGCCGGTGCACCCGCGGACTATGTCCGCGCGCTCCGCACCCGACCCTGCCGCTCAGACCTCTGAGAACTGCCACGGTTGAGGTCACCCGCTAGTTTGTCGCCGTGACCACTCCAGCGGGCACTCCCGCCGGCACAGCCGCGGCGGCGGCCGCACGGCTGCCCGCGCTCACCGGTGTCGAGCGGCACGCCGTCGCGCTGGTGCTCGGCTCGGGTTGGGTGGCGGCGGTGGAGTCACTGGGAACGGTCCGCGCGGAGATGCGTGCCACCGAGCTGCCCGGCTTCGCCGGGTCGAACGTGCCGGGCCACACCGGTCGGATCCGGTCGTTGCAGGTCGGCGACACCAACGTGCTGGTGTTCCTGGGCCGCACCCACCTCTACGAGGGTCTCGGAGTCGCCGCCGTCGTGCACGGGGTGCGGACCGCCGCCGCGGCCGGGTGCACGGCGATCGTGCTGACCAACGGGTGCGGAGGACTGAGGGAGTCCTGGCCACCAGGGACACCGGTGCTGATCCGTGACCAGATCAACCTCACGGCACTCTCCCCGATCGAGGGAGCGGACTTCGTCGACCTCACCGACCTGTACTCGCCGAGGCTGCGTGCGTTGTGCCGCGAGGTCGACCCGACGCTCGACGAGGGCGTGTACGTCCAGTTCCCGGGACCGCAGTACGAGACGCCGGCGGAGATCGCCATGGTCCGCGCCATCGGCGGGGATCTGGTGGGCATGTCCACGGCGCTGGAGGCGATCGCCGCGCGGGAGGCCGGAATGGAGGTGCTCGGGGTGAGTCTGGTGACCAATCTGGCCGCCGGGATCTCCGGCGCTCCCCTCAACCACGAGGAGGTGCTGGCGGCCGGAACCAGCGCGGCGTCCCGGCTCGGCAAGCTGCTCTCCGGTGTCGTGCCGGCGATCTGATGCGCATCCTCGTGACGGGCGCCGCAGGCACGATCGGGTCGGTCGTCTGTCCCGGCCTGAACGAGAGGGGACACGAGATCCGTGGTCTGGACATCCGGCGCGTCGCGGAGTTTCCCGGCGAGTTCATGGTCGGCAACTGCTCCGATGCCGAGGTGGCCGACGCTGCGGTGGCCGGCGTGGATGCCGTCGTCCATCTGGCCGGCAACCCCGGCGAGACGTCATTGCCGGACTCCCTGGACTCCCATGTCGTGACGACGGCCCGGCTGCTCGATGCCATGGTGGCCCACGGCGTGGGGCGAATCGCCTACGCGAGCAGCAACCACGCCGTGGGCCGCACACCGCGCAGGGAGATGCTCCCTACCGACACGCGGCCCCGACCGGACACGTTCTACGGGGTGGCCAAGGTGGCGGCCGAGGCGGTTCTCAGCCTGTATGTCGACAGGTACCGGATCGGTGCTGTTGCCATGCGCATCGGCAGCTTCGGCCTCGAGCCTCGCGGACGACGCGGCCTGTCGACCTGGCTGTCTCCAGCCGACTGCGTACGCCTTGTCGATGCGGCGATTCGCATCCCGCTTGGGAGGTTCGCCATCGTCTACGGAGTCTCCGCGAACACGCGCCGCTGGTGGGACCTGGACACGGCAAGCGCTCTCGGCTATCGGCCCGAGGACGACGCCGAGGCGTGGGCCGGCAGCATCGAGGCCCGTCCCGAAACCGACGAGGAGCGGGCAGAGGAGCAGTTCGTCGGCGGCCCGTTCGCCACGCCGCGCTACGCCCGGCCCGCGTTCGACCCCCCCGGGTGATTGCCGGTGGCTGACGGCGACCTGCGAGAGCGTGCCGAGGCATGGCTGGCCGAGGACCCCGACCCCGAGACCCGCGCCGAGCTGCGCACGCTGCTCAACGGCGGGGAGATGGCGGCGGTCGCGTCCCGCTTCGACGGGAGGCTGGAGTTCGGCACGGCCGGGTTGCGCGGGCCGATCGGCGCGGGGTCCAACCGGATGAACCGGGCCGTGGTGATGCGCGCCGCTGCCGGTCTGGCCTCGTACCTGCGGGCGCACGGCGGCGGCTCGGTGGTGGTCGGCTACGACGCCCGTCACAAGAGTGAGGAGTTCGCCCGCGACACCGCCGGCGTGATGCGCGGCGCGGGACTCGATGCCTACCTGCTCCCCGGACGACTGCCCACCCCGGTGCTCGCGTTCGCGATCCGCCGACTCGGCTGCGCCGCGGGCGTGATGGTGACCGCCTCCCACAATCCCGCACGCGACAACGGGTACAAGGTCTATCTCGGCGACGGCGCCCAGATCGTGCCGCCCGCCGACGCGGCGATCTCCGCCGCCATCGACGCGGTGCAGGCACTGGCCGACGTGCCGATGGGCGACGACTGGGCGGCGTTGGGCACCGAGATCATCGACGACTACGTCGCAGCCGTTGCCGCGATCATCGGCCCGGGCCCTCGCCGGCTGTCGATGGTCTACACCCCGCTGCACGGCGTCGGTCACGGGATCGTGCACGCCGTGCTCGAGCGCGCCGGTTTCCCCGCCCCGCTCACGGTTGCGGCGCAGGAGCAGCCGGACCCGGACTTCCCGACGACGACGTTCCCCAATCCCGAGGAGCCGGGCGCCATGGATCTGGCGCTGACGCTCGCCGCGCGGAAGTCGGCCGACATCGTGGTCGCCAACGACCCGGACGCGGACCGCTGCGCGGTTGCGGTCCCCGGCCCCCACGGCTGGCAGATGCTGCGGGGCGACGAGGTCGGAGCCCTGCTGGCCGACCACCTGCTCGAACACGGCCGACACGGTGTGTACGCGACAAGCATCGTGTCGTCAACGCTGCTGTCGCGGATGGCTGCGCGCCACGGCATGAGGTACGCCGAGACGCTGACCGGATTCAAATGGATCGGTCGCGTGCCCGACCTGGCGTTCGGTTACGAGGAGGCGCTCGGCTACTGCGTCGCACCCTCGTTGGTCCGGGACAAGGACGGGATCTCCGCGCTGCTGCTCGTCGCGCAGATGGCGGCGGCACTGAAGGCCCAGCGCAGCACGCTGCTGGACCGGCTCGACCACATCGCCCGCACGTACGGTCTGCACGCCACCGACCAGCTGGCCGTCCGGGTCGACGAGATCGACCATGTCCGCGAGGCCCTGTCCCGGCTGCTCACGGGTCCGCCCAGCCGGCTCGGCGGGCTGGCCGTCGAGCTGGTCGAGGACCTCTCCAGCGGAGTCGCGGGACTCCCGCCGACCGAGGGCATCCGGCTCCGCCTGGCCGACCAGGCGCGCGTCGTGGTGCGGCCCTCAGGCACCGAGCCGAAGCTGAAGTGCTACTTCGAGGTCGTCATCGACGTGGGCGGAGGCGACGTCGACGCGGCCAGGATCGCAGCGGCCGGGCGGCTCGACGCCATCCGGCACGATCTGGCCAGGGCCGCCGGACTGTCGGCGGACTAGGCCAGCCAGATCCCGACCAGGGCCGCCGTCGAGAGCGTCAGCAGCACCAGCTCCGGCCAGGCCCATCGCCGCACAATCGGAGCCCGCCGAGGAACCCCCGGCCCCTGCTGGCTGACGAACGACGCCGCCTTCAGCACCACGTACTGCTGGTACGGGATGCCGTTGGCGAACTCGAACTCCTTGTCCCCCGACCGCATCAGCCGAGCAGCGGCCTGCGGCGCCGCGACGCAGTTCACAGTGCGCTCGTCGGTCTTGATGCACAGGGTCTGCCGTCGCGTGACCGACTCGATCCGCGACCAGGGCACGTCGGTGTCGCTGATGATGTTCTTGACGGTCAACACGTTCTCGTACGCCACCACCCGTGGCCGCACCATCACCATGTAGATGACCGTCGCGGCGAACAGCAGCGCTGCCAGGCCGGCGGCGTCCTCGCCGCCGATGCCGTCGCGGACGACGTCGACCGCGAGCAGCACCGCCACCACGACGCTCACCCAGCCGAACCAGCGCCCGATGGTCGGCTCGAACTTCTCGATCTGGTTCCCGCGCGGCATCGGCTCGTGCGTGTCCCCCTGGTCCGGTTCGCCATCAGTCGCGTCCTTCATGACTGCCGATTGTGCCTCGGGACGGTCTGGCCCGTCGCAGGCGGCCTAGACTTGCGCGGTGGCGACAACCGCCGGGGTCGCGCCGCTGCTCGGAGCGGAAGGTGACAGCCCGTCCCGGTCCGCGCTGCGGCAGTTCCTCCACGGGCTGCCGGGTGTCGACCAGGTCGGCGCCCAGGCGCGGGCCGCGGTCTTGTCCACCCGCTCGATCAAGACCAGCGCCAAGGCGTACGCGATCGACCAGGCAATCGCGATGGTCGACCTCACCACGCTGGAGGGCCAGGACACACCCGGCAAGGTGCGCGCGCTCTGCGCGAAGGCGATGCGCCCCGAGCCCACGGACACGACCTGCCCCGCGGCCGCGGCGGTCTGCGTCTACCCCGACCTGGTGGCCACCGCCAGGACCGCGCTGGCCGGCAGCCGGGTGAAGGTCGCCAGCGTGGCAACCGCCTTCCCGTCCGGCCGCGCGCACCTCGACGTCAAGCTGCGCGACACCGCCGACGCAGTGGCCGCCGGTGCCGACGAGATCGACATGGTCATCGACCGCGGGGCCTTCCTCGCCGGCCGCTACCTCGAGGTCTTCGAGGAGATCGTGGCCGTGCGCGACGCCTGCGGCGACGCGCACCTGAAGGTGATCCTCGAGACCGGCGAGCTCGCGACCTACGACAACGTGCGGCGCGCGTCCTGGCTCGCGATGCTCGCCGGCGCGGACTTCATCAAGACGAGCACGGGCAAGGTGCCCGTCGCCGCGACGCCTCCCGTCACGCTCGTCATGCTGGAGGCGGTCCGCGACTTCGAGCGCCAGACCGGCCGCGAGATCGGCATCAAGCCGGCTGGTGGGATCCGCACCGCGAAGGCGTGGGCGCTCGACCTCGCCATCCGCGTCATCGACCTCACCACGCTCGAGGGCGCCGACACCCACGGCGCGATCCGCAACCTCTGCGCCAAGGCCCGCCGCCCCGACCCCACCGACCC
>JBKPNJ010000211.1:0-5463 GCA_046732575.1 Actinomycetota bacterium | reverse complement strand
GAACAACAGCGATGCCGCCATCTGGACGTTCCACAGCACCCCGTAGTGGACCTCTACGGCGTTGGACAGCTGGCTGAGGGCCACCGCGAACGTCGTCTGGTCGGAGTTGCCGGTGTAGATCAGCGGGTCGAAGAAGTCGTTCCACGCATACAGGAACTGAAACAGCGCGATGGCGGCGATCGCCGGCTTGGCCAGCGGGATGACGACGCGCAGGAGGATCTGGAAGTCGTTCGCGCCCTCGACCCGGGCCGCGTCCGACAGCTCCTGCGGGATCGTCATAAAGAACTGCCGGAGCAGGAAGATCGAGAACGCGTCGCCGAAGAAGCTCGGGATGATCAGCGGCTTGAGACTTCCGATCCAGTCGAGGTTGACGAAGATCACGTACAGCGGAACGCTCGTCACCTGCGCCGGGAGCATCATGGTGGCGAGGATCAGCACGAACACGAACTGCCGGCCCCGCCACTGGATCCGGGACAGCGCATACGCCACCGGGACACTGGAGACCACCACACCGACCGTCGACAGTGCGGCGTACTTCAGCGTGTTGAGCGTGTAGCGGACGATCGGGAACAGGTCTGAGACCTTGGAGAAGTTGCTCCACACGAACGGGTGCGGCCAGATGTCCGACGACAGCGCCTGGTCCGCGGACATCAGTGACGTCGCCACGATGAAGGCGAAGGGCGTCAGGAAGAAGGCGGCGAGGAACAGGGCGAGCGTGTGGTTGATCGCGAACGTCACCGCCCGCCGGCGTCGTATCGCGGTGGCCGGCCGGCGCTGCGGTATCTGATCGGCGGCGGCCCAGGTCGCTCTGACGGTGGTCACCGCAGGCCCCCGCCGTAGTGCACCCACCGGCGTGACGACCGGATCAGGATCAGCGTCCAGAGCATGATGATGAGGAACAGCACCCACGCGAGCGCCGAGGCGTAGCCCATGTGGAAGTAGGCGAAGCCCTGCTGGTACAGCCAGATCCCGTAGAACAGCAGCGAGCCCTGCGGGTCGCCGAGGCTGCTGCTCCCGCCGGCGGCCACGTAGGCCTCGGTGAAGTACTGGAACCCGTAGATGACGCCGATGACCAGGGAGAAGAAGATCACCGGAGAGATCAGCGGCAAGGTGACGAACCGGAACTGCTGCCAGGCGTTGGCCCCCTCGGCCTCCGCGGCCTCGTACAGCGTGCGGGGGACGTCGAGCAGCGCGGCCAGGAAGATGATCATGGTGTTGCCGATGCCCCACATGGCGAGCAGCACGAGCCCGGGCTTGGAGTAGGTCGGGTCCTGGAACCACAGCGGCTGCGGCAGGTGCAGGAACCCCAGCAGCCGGTCCAGCGGGCCGGACGGGTTGAGCAGGAAGAGGAAGCCGAGGGTCGCCGCCACCGCCGGCACCATCGTCGGCGCGAAGAACACGGTCCGGAAGACCGCTCCACCCCGCTTGACCCTGGTCAGCACCATTGCGGTCGCCATCGCGAACGCCACCTGGATCGGCGTGGAGATGGCGACGATCCACAGCGTGTTCCTCATCGCCTGCCAGAACGACGGGTCGCTGGTCAGCATGTACCGGTAGTTGCCGAGCCCGGTCCATTTGGGCTGGCTGACCAGGTCGTACTGGGTGAAGGAGAAGTAGAGGCTGGCGAGCATCGGGTACAGGTAGAACGCGAGGAAGCCGATCAGCCACGGGGACAGGAAGGCGGCGACCACCAGGTAGCGACGCAGCGTCGCCCTCCGGCGGCGGGTCCGCCGCTCCCCCGGGGTGCGGGGGGTGACAGCGGTCGCCGGCGCCGGGACGGTGCTCATGGCTCGGCTCACCGACGCCTCCTATCCCCCGCCGAGCTCCGCCTGACTGTCGATCTGTTCGGCGACGCTGTTCAGCCCGTCCTCGATCGAGCCGTCGTAGTTGCCGGCAAGGTACTTGCCCAGCCACTGGGCGAAGATGTCGACATCACCGGTACCCAGCGTCGTGAGCTGCTTGTAGCGGGAGTTCGGGTCGGCGTAGATGTCCATGAACACCTTGAACTGCTTGTCCTGGTTGAGCACCGGGTCCCTGAGCGCCCCGAACGTGGTGGGAACGTTCTTGATCCCCCGGGCCAGGGTGGTCACCGCGTCGGTGTCCGTCGCCAGGTACTTGACGACCTCCCAGGAGTCAGCGGGGTGGTCCGTTCCGCGGGGGATCCCCACGATCGTCCCGCCGATCTGGCCCAGGCCGTACTCGTCGCTGATGTTGTCCGCGACCGGGAACGGGGCTGTCGCGTACGGGACCTTGGAGTGGTTGGCGGCGATCATCGCCACCCGCCACTCGCCGTCGAGCGCCATCGCGATCTTGCCCTGCTCGAACGCCTGGGATGCCGTCCACTCGGAGTTGGGTCCGCCGATCTCGCTGAAGAACTTCGTCAGCTCGTCGAAGCCGAAGTAGTCGACCATCTGCTTCTGGAAGGAGACGAGGTCGGCCCAGGCGTGATCGGAGTCCAACGCGGAGGATGAGTCGGCCTCGTACCACTGCGCGTCCGACCAGACTCCCTGGTCCAGCTGTGGCGTCTCGTAGAAGTTGCTCAGCGGCACGAAGCCTGCGACCTTGATCGACCCGTCCGGGTTGAGCTGGGTGAGCTTCTTGGCGTCGGCGAACAGCTCCGAGTAGGTCTTGGGCGGTCCGCTGATGCCGGCCTGCCGGAACATGTCCTGGTTGTAGTAGAGCCCATAGGCGTCGGTCAGCAACGGCAGGGCGACCTGCTTGTCCCCGGAGGCGGTGTAGGAGAGGGCCGACGGCAGGATGATCTTGGTCATGTCGAGCTTGTCGAGCTTGATGTAGGGGTTGAGGTCGATCCAGGCGCCACTGGCGCCGTACTTCGCGATGTCGTCCGGTCCGACCTCCATGGCCACGTCCGGCGCGGTGCCGCTGCTGATGGCGCGCTGGATGTCGGTGAGCTCCTTGCCCCCGGTCACCTTGACCGTGATCCACGGCGCCTTGTCCTGCAGACCACCGATCGCGGTCTTGAAGAGGTCGAGCTCACGGCCGGTGTAGAAGGTCCACACGTTCAGCGTCACCGGCTCGTGGGCGCTCTTGGCCGCCGGCTCCTGGCTGTCCTCGGTGCTGGCCGTGCACGCCGCCAGCGTCACGACCGCCAGCAGCATCGCTAGCCACTTGAGTGCTCGGCTGGATCTCATCGGTGTCGGACCTCCGGTTGAGTGCGGCGCTAACCCTCGCCGAAGAAGCGGGGCAGTTGACTGCGGTTCGCGGCGAGGAGCTCACCGAGCATCGGCTCGGCCACTCCGAAGTCCACCACGAGCGGGTTGGCCATCAGGGCCTTGAGAGCAGCCGAACGGCTGCCCGACACGGCGGCCCGGACGGTGAGCATCTCGTAGGCCTTCACCTGCTGCACGAGGCCCAGCATCTCCGGCGGCAGCGGCTCGACCGGAAGTGGGTGCGCGCCCTCGGAGTCCACCGTGCCCGACACCTCGACCACCGCCTCCTTGGGGAGGTCGGGGACTGCGCCGTCGTTGCGCACATCGACCACCTGGACGTCACCGGTTCCGGCCTGCAAGGACGCCATCAGCTCGGTCGCCGCCTCGCTGTAGTAGGCGCCGCCGCGCTGTGCGAGCAGCTCGGGCTTGTGGTCGAGGGCGGGGTCCCGGTACATCTCGAACAGCCGCCGCTCGATGTCCATGACCTGCTCGGCGCGGGTGGGCGCATTTCGCTGCTCTTCCAGTACGGCACGCGTCATGTAGTAGTAGCGCAGATAGTACGAGGGAACCGCCCCGGCCAGCCTGACCAGCTCGGCCGGGAGCTCGACCTCGGCACCGAGCTCCTCGACCGAGCTCTCGAGCAGCTCCGGCAGCCGGTCCACCCCGTCGACCAGGACCGCCCGCTCCCAGGACAGATGGTTCAGGCCCACGTGTCCGAGCTGGACCCGTCGCGGCTCGACCCCGAAGTGCTGCGCGAACTGCCGCTGGAAGCCGATGCCGACGTTGCAGAGGCCGATGGCACGGTGACCGCTGTCGAGCAGCGCCTGGCTGACGATCCCGACCGGGTTGGTGAAGTCGACGATCCAGGCGCCCTTGGCGGCACGGCGCTCGACCTGCTCGGCGATCTCGAGCACCACCGGGACGGTCCGCAGCGCCTTCGCGAACCCGCCGGCACCCGTGGTCTCCTGCCCGATGCAGCCGAACCGCAGCGGGAGCGTCTCGTCGCGGTGCCGGGCCGCCTGGCCGCCGACGCGCAGCTGGACGACCACGAAGTCGGCGCCGTCGACCGCCTCGTCCCTCGCCGTGGTGGCGGCCAGCTCGCCGCGCCAGTCCCCGCGGGCGAGGATCCTGCGGGAGAGGTTCGCGATGACGTCGAGCCGCTCCGCGTCGATGTCATGCAGGGCCAGCGACGAGATCGAGAGCCGGTCGGAGTGCAGCAGCAGACCCTCGACGAGCTCGGGTGTATAGCTGCTGCCAGCGCCGATCACGCAAACCTTCACACCGCCGCCCATGGCGCCATACGATAACATCGCTGCCGCCTCTTGAACAGGAAGGCTTCCTAGTAGTGAGAGACCCACGACAGAGCGGGGAAACGCCGGACGCCGCTGGCAGCTCCCGCGACGCGGTCCTCACATTCGACGCCGAGCATCCCGATCGGAGCCACCAGCAGCCCGACGGGCCGGCGACGATACTCGAGATCCTGAAGCAGCGGTCTGTTCGAGCGACGTTCTTCGTGCAGGGGCGGTGGGCTGCCGCCAACCCCGGTCTCGCCGCGCGGATCGTCGCCGAGGGACACAGCATAGGCAGCCACTCCTACTCGCACCTGCCGATGACCCGGCTCTCCGACGACGGGATCGTGGCGGAGGTGCTCGAGGCGCAGGAGCGGATCAGCGAGATCACCGGTGTCGATCCGCGACCGAACTTCCGCTGTCCGTACGGCGACGGGCACGACGACCCCCGGGTGTCCGGGACGCTGCATCGGCTCGGCTACCGCGTCGTCGGCTGGGATGTCAGCCCGGAGGACTGGAGGCCCGGTCGCCCGTCGGCGGATCTCGCGTCCCGCGTCATCGGTGAGCTGACCCGGGAGTGGGACGCTCCCCCGACCGTGCTGCTCCACACCTGGCCCTCGACGACCCCCGCCGCGCTGACCAGCATCCTCGACGCGCAGTCCGACTCCGGTGCCACCTGGGTCGGCCTCGCGGCTGCCCGTACCGGCTGAGCCCGAACCAAAGACCGAACCAGGAGGCGAGATGGCGCGAATCGTGCTCGACGGCGTGACCAAGCGGTTCGGTTCCGACGTGATCGCTGTCAACGACGTGTCGCTTGAGGTGGAGGACGGCGAGTTCATGGTCCTGGTCGGTCCGTCCGGGTGCGGGAAGTCCACGCTGCTGCGGATCGTGGCCGGCCTGGAGGAGGTCACGGCCGGTGAGGTGCAGATCGGCGACGAGTTCGTCACGGACCTGCCGGCCAAGGAGCGCGAGATCGCGATGGTCTTCCAGAACTACGCGCTGTT
>JBKPNJ010000210.1:0-24925 GCA_046732575.1 Actinomycetota bacterium | reverse complement strand
GCTGAGAACAGCGCCGTTCGTGGTCAGCCTTGAGATCAGGGCCAGCGAGGTGACCGCCCAGGCCGACGTGGTGTTCCCCATCGCCCCGGTGGCGGAGAAGGCCGGAACGTTCATCGACTGGGAGGGCCGCAGCCGGCCGTTCGACGTGGTGATCGGCGGCACGAACGCGCTCCCTGACGTGCGCGTGCTGGCCGGGGTGGCCGAAGAGCTCGCCGTACCGTTCGGGATCCGTACCCCCGCGCAGGCGGCCGCGGAGCTTGCCGAGCTCGGGGCCTGGGACGGTGACCGGCTTCCAGCACCGAGGGCAGAGCCTGGATCCGCGACCGCGGCCGAGGACGGCCGGCAGGTTCTCGCCAGCTGGAGGCTGCTGATCGACGACGGACGGATGCTGGCCGGCGAGCCGTTCCTGGCGGCGACCGGCCGCAAGCCGATCGCGCTGGTGTCCGCACCGACGGCAGCCCGGCTCGGTGTCGGCGCCGGCGACCCGGTCACACTGGCGGTCGGGGCGCAGTCGGTCACCCTGCCGGTGAGCGTCGCCGACCTGGCCGATGGAGTGGTCTGGGCCCCGCAGCATGTCGTGCAGCGGGAGCTCGGCGCTCGCGCGGGCTCCCTCGTCACCGTCACCGGAGGTGGGACATGACGCCCAGTGCGGGCACGGCCGCCGGAGCGAACCTCCTGGCCGCCTCGGACCTGTCGGCGTTCGGGCAGGACCCGTGGTGGGTCGTGGTGATCAAGGTCATCCTCGTGTTCGCGCTGCTGGTGCTGCTCACGCTGTTCATCATCTGGCTCGAGCGCCGGGTCGTGGCCCGGATGCAGCACCGGATCGGCCCGAACGTGCACGGTCCCCAGGGGCTGCTGCAGAGCCTGGCCGACGGCATCAAGCTCGCCCTCAAGGAGGACATCGTCCCCACGTCAGCCGACAAGGTGGTGTTCGTCCTCGCTCCGGTGATCTCCACCGTCACCGCGTTCATGGCGTTCGCGGTGATCCCGTTCGGGCCGGTGGTCCGGGTCCCGTTCACCGACGTGCACACGCCGCTGCAGCTGACCGACCTGCCGGTCGGTGTGCTCTACATCCTGGCGGTCGCCTCTGTCGGCATCTACGGCATCGTGCTCGCCGGCTGGTCCTCGGGCTCCACCTACTCACTGCTGGGCGCCCTCCGCTCGTCGGCGCAGATGATCTCCTACGAGGTCGCGATGGGCCTGGCGCTCGTCGCGGTCTTCCTGTACGCGGGGTCGCTCTCGACGTCGCAGATCGTCGAGGCCCAGCAGCGGCTCTGGTTCGGCGTGATCCTGGTCCCGTCCTTCCTCATCTACATCGTCGCGATGGTCGGCGAGACCAACCGCGCGCCGTTCGACCTGCCGGAGGCCGAGGGTGAGCTGGTCGGAGGCTTCCATACCGAGTACTCGTCGCTGAAGTTCGCGCTCTTCTTCCTGGCCGAGTACATCAACATGGTCACGGTCTCCACGCTGGCGACGACGCTGTTCCTCGGTGGCTGGCGTGCGCCCTGGCCGCTGTCACTGTGGGACGGGGCCAACACAGGTTACGTGACCGTGCTGTGGTTCCTCGCCAAGGTCTTCATCTTCATCTTCTTGTTCATCTGGCTGCGCGGCACGCTGCCGCGACTGCGGTACGACCAGTTCATGAAGCTGGGCTGGAAGGTGCTGATCCCGGTCTCGTTGCTGTGGATCGTGGCGGTGGCGACCATCCGTGCCGTGAGCCTCGACTCCGGCTTCGACCGCCGCTATCTGGCTGCCGCCGCGGCCGTCGCGGTGCTGCTGTTCCTGGTGCTCTCGTTCGTCGGCGAGGGCGGCGGGTCCGAGCCCGAGCCCGAGCAGGCGCAGTTCGACGCGTTCGCCGGTGGCTACCCCGTACCCCCGATGCCGGGGCAGGAGCCGCCCGCGCTCGAGCCGGCGATCGTGGCGGTCGAGCAGAACCCGGGCCACTCGCAGAGCGGAGGCGATGATCGTGCCTAGCCTGAAGGAGCAGTTCTGGGACCCGGTGGCGGGGTTCGGTGTCACGTTCCGGACCATGTTCAAGAAGGTCGTCACCGAGCAGTACCCGTTCGAGAAGAAGCCGACGGCTCCACGGTTCCACGGCCGCCACCAGCTCAACCGCTGGCCCGACGGGCTGGAGAAGTGCATCGGCTGCGAGCTGTGTGCCTGGGCCTGCCCGGCGGACGCGATCTACGTCGAGGGTGCCAGCAACACCGACGAGGAGAGGTTCTCTCCCGGCGAGCGCTACGGCCGCGTCTACCAGATCAACTACCTGCGGTGCATCCTGTGCGGCCTGTGCATCGAGGCCTGCCCCACCCGGGCACTCACGATGACCAACGAGTACGAGCTGGCCGACACCTCACGTGCCTCCCTGATCTACGAGAAGAAGGACCTGCTGGCGCCGCTGCTGCCGGGAATGGAACAGCCCCCGCACGCGATGCGGCTCGGCGACGAGAGCGACTACTACCGCGGCAGCGCGACGGCGGTCGCCGGGGCCGGGTCGGGTGTCGACGAGAGCGAGCGTGCACAGTGATCCTCTTCTGGATTCTGGCACCGGTCATGGTTCTGGCCGCGCTCGGAATGGTGATGGCCGCGAAGGCTGTGCACTCGGCGCTGATGCTGGCGGTGGTGATGGTGTGCCTGGCGATCATGTACGCGGCGCAGGACGCGCCGTTCCTGTTCGCGGTGCAGATCATCGTCTACACCGGTGCTGTGCTGATGCTGTTCCTCTTCGTCCTCATGCTGGTCGGGGTGGACGCGTCGGACTCGCTGATCGAGACGATCCGCGGCCAGCGGCTCGCCGCCGGTGCCCTGGGCCTGCTCTTCGGTGTGCTCGTGATCACGTCGGTGGGCCAGGCGGTCGTCAGCGACCCGATCGGACTCGCCTCCGCCAACACCGACGGCAACATCCCGGCCCTCGCCCAGCTGCTGTTCTCCAAGTACGTGTTCGCGTTCGAGGTCACCAGCGCCCTGTTGATCACGGCCGCCGTCGGGGCCATGGTGCTGGCGCACCGCGAGAGGTTGACGGCCAAGCCGACTCAGCGTGACCAGTCGCTGGAGCGGATGCGCGCGTATGCCGACACCGGCCGGCACCCCGGCACCCTCCCGTCTCCAGGTGTGCTGGCCCGTCACAACGCCGTCGGCACGCCCGCGCTGCTACCCGACGGCACCCCCTCGGAGCTGTCGGTGTCCAGGACCCTCCGGGCGCGTGGCACAGTGCGCCCGTCGGGCGAGTACGCCGACGACGTGGTCGCGATCGCGCGCGCGATGGACGTGGCGGCGGACGGCCGCGAGGAACCGACGGAGGAGCGCCGATGAGCGCGACCCCGTTCCTCGTGCTGGCGGCGATCCTGTTCACGATCGGCGCGACCGGTGTGCTCGTGCGCCGCAACGCGATCGTGGTGTTCATGTGTGTCGAGCTGATGCTCAACGCGGCCAACCTGACGTTCGTGACCTTCGCCCGGGTGCACGGCAACCTCGACGGCCAGGTGGCGGCGTTCTTCGTGATGGTCGTCGCGGCCGCTGAGGTCGTGGTCGGGCTCGCGATCATCGTGACGATCTTCCGTACCCGCCGGTCGGCCTCGGTCGACGACGCCAGCCTGCTGAAGTACTGAGGAGCAAGCGACCGTGAGCCTTCTGTACGCGAGTACGCCCGGCGGTGTCGTGAACCTGGCGACCGTGGTCGAGCCTGCGCCGGCCGACGGGGTGTTCTCGCTGCTGTGGTTGATCGTCGCGATCCCGGCGGCCAGCGCCGCGATCCTGCTGCTCGGCGGCCGCCGAACGGACAGGTGGGGGCACCTGCTCGGGGCAGCCGCGCCGATCGCGTCGTTCGCGATCGGCCTGTGGGCGTTCCTTGCCCTGCTCGGCCGGGACGCCGAGGACCGGTCGGTGAGCCAGCACCTGTACGAGTGGATCCACGTCAACGCGTTCCAGGTGGATCTCTCGCTGCTGTTCGACCCGCTGTCGTCGCTGTTCGTGCTGCTCATCACCGGCGTCGGGAGCCTCATCCACGTCTACTCCATCGGCTACATGGCTCATGACGACCGCCGGCGCCGCTTCTTCGGCTACCTCAACCTCTTCATCGTCGCGATGCTTGTGCTCGTCCTCGCCGATGACTACCTCGCGGTCTTCCTCGGCTGGGAGGGCGTCGGTCTCGCGTCGTACCTCCTCATCGGCTTCTGGCAGTACAAGGTCTCCGCTGCCACGGCCGCGAAGAAGGCATTCGTCGTCAACCGGGTCGGCGACATGGGCATGGCGCTGGCGATCATGCTGATGTTCAGGACGTTCGGCACCACGAAGTTCACCGGCGTCTCGTCCGCGGCCGACCAGATGTCCACCGCGACCGCGACCGCGCTCGGGCTGCTGCTGCTGCTCGGGGCCTGCGGGAAGTCCGCGCAGGTGCCGCTGCAGAGCTGGCTGCTCGACGCGATGGAGGGCCCGACGCCGGTATCCGCGCTCATCCACGCCGCGACCATGGTCACCGCCGGCGTCTACCTGGTGGTGCGGTCCAACTTCATCTTCGAACAGACCGAAGCGGCCTCCACAGCCGTCGTCATCGTCGGTCTGGTGACGCTGCTGTGGGGCGCCATCATCGGGTGCGCCAAGGACGACATCAAGAAGGTGCTGGCCGGCTCGACGATGAGCCAGATCGGCTACATGATGCTCGCGGCCGGGATCGGGCCGGCCGGCTATGTGTTCGCGATCTTCCACCTGCTGACCCATGGTTTCTTCAAGGCCGACATGTTCCTGGGCGCGGGCTCGGTCATGCATGCCATGAACGACGACGTCGACATGCGGCACTACGGCGGGCTGCAACGGATACTGCCGATCACCTTCCTGACGTTCGCGATGGGCTACCTGGCGATCATCGGCTTCCCCGGCTTCTCCGGGTTCTGGTCCAAGGACCGGATCATCGAGGCGGCATTCGGGGAGGGATGGGTCTACGGGCTCGGAGCACTGCTCGGCGCCGGGATCACCGGCTTCTACATGACGCGGCTGATGATCATGACCTTCCTGGGGCGGAGGCGCTGGCTCGACAACGTGCACCCGCACGAGGCGCCTCGCGTGATGACCGTCCCGCTGCTCGTGCTCGCAGCCGGCTCGGTGCTCGGCGGCGTCCTGCTGATCGGCGACTGGATCGGGGACTGGCTCGCTCCGGTCACCGGCGACGAAGGCGACGTGTCGCTGCCGATCCCGGCGCTGGGCATCACCGCTCTCGCACTCGTCGTCGTCGCGATCGGCGTGAGCGTGGGTTGGGTGACCTACGGCACCAGGGAGATCCCCGACCGGGCGCCGCAGCCGGTGTCGGTGTTCACCACCGCAGCGCGCAAGGACCTCTACGGCGACGCCTTCAACGAAGCCGTCTTCATGCGACCGGGCCAGTACCTCACCCGCTACCTCGTCTTCTTCGACAACCGTGGCGTCGACGGCGGGGTGAACGGACTCGCCGCGCTGATCGGCGGCACCTCAGGACGTGTCCGGCGCTGGCAGACCGGCTTCGTCCGTTCGTACGCCCTGTCGATGCTGGGCGGCTCCGCGCTGGTGGTCATCGCGCTGTTGGCGGTGATGCTCGGATGAGCTTCCCCTGGCTGACCGTGATCGCAGTCGTGCCGCTGGCCGGCGCGGTCGGGATCGCCGTGCTTCCCCGGGGCCGGGGTCTGCTGGCCAAGCAGCTGGCGCTGGTCGTCTCACTGGTGTCGCTGGCGCTGGCGGTCGCGATGGCCGTGCGCTTCGACCCCGACGGCACGACCAGCAACGGTGGCTACCAGTTCGCCGAGGACCACGAATGGATCCCGGCGTTCGGCGCGCACTATGCCCTCGGTGTCGACGGCATCGGGCTGACCCTCGTCGTCCTCACCGCGCTGCTGACTCCGATAGTGATCCTCGCATCCTGGAACGACGCCGAGTCGGGTCGCTGGAGCCCCAAGACGTTCTTCGCCTGGATCGTCGGCCTGGAAGGTCTCGCGCTCGGGGTGTTCGCGGCGACCGACGTGTTCTTGTTCTACGTGCTGTTCGAGGCCACGCTGATCCCGCTGTACTTCCTGATCGGCGGCTTCGGCGGGCCGCAGCGCTCGTACGCCGCCGTGAAGTTCCTGCTGTACAGCCTGTTCGGCGGGCTGCTGATGCTGGCGTCGGTGGTCGGGTTGTACGTCGTGTCCTCGGCCGCCGGCGACCCCTCGTACCTGCTGTCAGACCTGAAGAACGTCCCGATGGACCAGACCACCGGACGGTGGCTGTTCATGGGCTTCTTCGTCGCGTTCGCGATCAAGGCGCCGATGTGGCCGGTGCACACCTGGCTGCCGGACGCCGCCAGCGAAGCCACGCCGGGGACCTCGGTGATGCTGATAAGCGTCCTGGACAAGATCGGCACGTTCGGGATGATCCGCTTCTGCCTGGGGCTCTTCCCGGAGGCCTCCCAGTGGGCCACGCCCGTCGTGATGACGCTGGCCGTGATCAGCGTGCTCTACGGTGCCCTGCTGGCGATCGGACAGACCGACATGCGCCGCCTGCTCGCGTACACCTCGGTATCGCACTTCGGGTTCATCGTCCTCGGGATCTTCGGGCTGACCACCCAGGGGGCCGCCGGCTCGACCCTCTACATGTTCAACCACGGCATCTCGACCGCTGCCCTGTTCCTGATCACGGGGTTCCTGATCAGCCGGCGCGGATCGAAGTTCATCGGCGACTACGGCGGGATCGAGAAGGTGGCCCCGGTGCTGGCCGGTGTCTTCCTGGTCGCGGGACTGTCCAGCCTGTCGCTGCCGGGTCTCTCACCGTTCGTCAGCGAGTTCCTCGTGCTCGCCGGGACGTTCACCACCTCGATCCCCGCGGCGGTGCTGGCGACCCTCGGGATCGTGCTGGCCGCGCTCTACATACTGATCCTCTACCAGCGAACGATGACGGGCCCGGTGCGAGAGTCCACGCGGCACATGAAGGACCTGAACGTGCGGGAGGTCGCGGCTCTCGCTCCGCTGCTGGGACTCATCCTCGTGCTGGGGCTGTTCCCCAAGCCTGCGCTCAACATCATCACGCCGGCGGTGGACGCGACGCTGAACCACGTCGGCGTCTCCGATCCCCAACCGACCGTCGGCGTCGCGGCAGACGAGGGGAGCCAGCCATGACCCCGCTGGCGGTGGCGGACTTCACCAAGCCGAGCATCGAGTACGACTCGCTGTACCCGCTGCTCATCGTGTTCGGCGTCGCGCTTGTGGGGGTGCTGGTCGAGGCCTTCGTCGCTCGCGAGCGGCGCTACGTGATCCAGGTCGTGCTGTCGGTCGGGGGGCTGGCCGCCGCACTCGCCGGCACCATCCAGGTCGCCACCGACCTGCCGAGCCAGGGAGACACCGCCAGCGGGCAGATCTCCGCCGAGGGCGCGATCGCCGTCGACGGCCCAGCGCTGTTCATCTGGGGCATCCTGCTCGTGCTCTCGATCATCAGCATGCTGCTGTTCGCCGAGCGGCGGCTCGAGGGCGGCCTGACGGCCTTCGCAGGACAGGCCGCCGCGCTGCCCGGTACGGCGGCGGAGCGGGAAGCGCTCACCAGGGGAGTGGAGCACACGGAGGTCTTCCCGCTTGCGCTGTTCGCTGTCGGCGGGATGATGCTCTTCCCGGCGTCCAACGACCTGCTGACGATGTTCGTCGCGCTGGAGGTCCTGTCGCTCCCGCTGTACCTGCTGTGCGGGTTGGCCCGACGGCGCCGGCTGCTGAGCCAGGAAGCGGCGATGAAGTACTTCCTGCTCGGCGCCTTCTCCTCCGGCTTCTTCGTCTACGGCATCGCGCTGGTGTACGGCTATGCCGGCTCGTTCACGATGGCCGGCATCGACGCCGCGGTCAGCGCGCAGATCGGCAACGAGGGCCTGTTGCTCGCGGGCATCGGGCTGATGGCGGTCGGCTTGCTGTTCAAGATCGGGGCGGCGCCGTTCCACGCGTGGACACCCGACGTGTACCAGGGAGCCCCGACCGCGGTGACCGGCTTCATGGCGGCGTGCACGAAGATCGCCGCGTTCGGCGCGCTGTTGCGGGTGTTCTACGTCGGCCTGGGCGGGGCGCGCTGGGACTGGCAGCCGATGATCTGGATCGTCGCGATCCTCACCATGGCCGTCGGGTCGGTCATCGCGCTGACCCAGACCGACATCAAGCGGATGCTGGCGTACTCCTCGATCGCCCATGCCGGCTTCCTGCTCACCGGGTTCGTGGGGGCACACGAGGTGGCGGCGACGGCCGGCGACGACATCACCAGCCTGCAGGCGGTGCTCTTCTACCTGGTGGCCTACGGCTTCACGACGGTCGGGGCGTTCGCGGTCATCACGGTGGTGCGCGACGCGGGCGGGGAGGCCACGCACCTGTCGCGCTGGGCCGGTCTGGGCAAGCAGTCGCCGCTGCTGGCGGCGGTCTTCGCGTTCTTCCTGCTCGCGTTCGCCGGCATCCCGCTGACCAGCGGGTTCACCGGCAAGTGGGCGGTGTTCACCGCTGCGTGGGCTGGAGGGGCCTGGCCGCTGGTGGTGGTGGCGGTGGTACTCAGCGTCGTCGCCGCGTTCTTCTACGTCCGCGTGATCGTGGTGATGTTCTTCTCCGAACCGTCCGGGAACGCCCCGACCGTCGCGATACCCTCGGTGCTCACCACCACCGCGATCGCCATCGGTGTAGCCGCGACACTCGTGCTCGGTGTGATCCCGAGCCCGGTGCTGGACCTGGCCCGGCAGGCTGGTGAGTTCATCCGTTGACCGCAGGAGGGATCGTGGCCGCCGACAGCCTCGGGCTGCCCTTCTCCGACTCCATCCTGGAGGTACGGATCCGGTCCCGGCTGGCCGAGGTCGAGGAGGCCCTGGGCGCGTCGATCCAGAGTGAGGCCGCCTTCGTCAACGAGGCCGCCCGGTACCTGCTCCGGGCCGGCGGCAAGCGGTTCCGCCCGCTGCTGCTGCTGCTCGCCGCCGAGTTCGGTGACCCCGACGCGCCCGGGGTCCTGCCGGCCGCACTCGTGGTGGAGCTGACGCACCTCGCCACGCTGTACCACGACGACGTGATGGACGAGGCGGACCTGCGACGCGGTGGACAGAGCGCCAACGCCCGGTGGGACAACTCGGTGGCGATCCTCACCGGTGACTACCTGTTCGCGCAGGCATCCGACGTGGTGGCCGATCTCGGCCCGGAGGCCGTGCGCATCCAGGCCCGGACGTTCGTGCGGCTGGTCCAGGGCCAGATCAGGGAGACCGTCGGTCCAGGGGAGGGCGCGGACGCGCTCGGGCACTACCTCTCGGTGGTCTCCGACAAGACGGGCTCTCTGATCGCGACGTCGGCGAGGTTCGGCGCGATGATGTCCGGTGCAGGGGCCGAGACCCAGGTCGCGATGACGGAGTTCGGCGAGCACATCGGCGCGGCGTTCCAGCTCTCCGACGACATCATCGACGTCGCGTCCGACGTCGATGAGTCCGGTAAGACACCCGGCACCGACCTGCGTGAGGGCGTACCGACGCTGCCGGTCCTGATCGCGCAGCAGTCGACGGACCCCCGTGACAGCCGGCTGCTGGAGCTGCTGGCCTCGGATCTCTCCGACGACGCCAGGCACGGCGAGGCGCTTGAGCTGCTGCGGTCGCACGCGGCGATGTCGGCGGCCAGGGCCGTGGTGCAGCGCGAAGCGGACCAGGCGCGGGCGGTGCTGACCGTGTTGCCCGACATCGCCGCCCGGCAGGCCCTCCGGGGCCTGTGCGACCTGGTCGTCACCCGCTCCTCCTAACCGCGATCCGACAGTTGTTCGGCGCCATCCGACAGTTGTTCGGCGCGATCCGACCGGTGTCCGGCGCGATCCGACCGGCCGTGTGGGGTCCATCGCTGACCGGGAATGGTCTGCCAGGCGGTTCAGGCGGTCAGCCCAGCGATGGGTCGATCAGCACACCCTGGGCCTCGGCGATCAGCTGGGCCTGAGCCGGATCGACCCGGGTCCGGCGCCAGGCCAGACCCTCCAGCGACACACCGGAGAGGTCGGCACCCGCGAGCACCGCATCGTCGAGCACGGCGTTGCGCAGAGTCGCCCGGGTCAGGTTGGCTCCCACCAGCTTGGCCTTGGTCAGGTCGGCCTCAGACAAGTCCGCCTCGTCAAGCCTGACGCTCGTCAGGTCGAGGCCCTGCAGGTCCGCGCCGCGCAATACCGTGTACGACCAGTTGCCGCCTACCACAGTCATCGGTCGTAGCTTGGTCTCGACGAAGCGGCTCCCGGTCAGCTTGCAGCCGCGCAGCTGGGCGCCGAACAACGACGACCGGTGGAACAGGCATCCGGTGAAGCTGGACGACTCGTGCTCGGAGACGTTGAGCCGAACGCCGCGGAACTCGCATCGATCGAAGCGGGCCCCCCGCGTGCGAACCTCCATCAGGTCGCAGTCGATGAACACGCAGGACGCGTACGACCGGTCGGCGAGGTCCTCGCCGTACCAGTCCACGCCGGAGAAGCGCTCACCCTCGACATGCACGGAGCGACGCTAGCCAACGCCTTGCGCCATCGAACATGGAGGCCCGGCCCTCCGGAGCACGAGGCAGGCAACCGGGAACCCGACGGCTCGCCTTGGTCGAGGAACGCAGTGGGGCTACCCTGCTGAGGTCCGACCGGCTCCGCGTTCTCCGGCGCCGGCCAACGATGCAACGAGACTGGTGAGCATGCGAGTCGTACGGGCACTGTCCACGAGCCTGCTCACCTTCGCCCTGCTGGGATTCGTGGGCGTCTCGAACGCGGTGACCCCGTCAGCGACGCCCGCGGTCACCGCGCAGCGGGCGCGTCTGCACAGCCACGTCGTCATCCATCCGATCCACCACCAGAAGAAGTACGGTGCCCGCCTGCGGATCTCAGGACAGGTTCGATACGCCCGGCACGGATCGACGTACGCCGCCGCCGGGGTGAAGGTGACGCTGTCGCGCCGGCCCGATGGAGCCGGTGGCTGGAGACACATCGCCAGTGACAGGACGAGCCACACCACCAAACCGACCTTCGCGTTCCGGCTGCGTGCCCTCGGCAACGCCCGCTACCGCGTCCGGTTCGGCGGCAACCACAAGCTCCGCGCCTCCTCGCAGACCACGAGGATCGTCGTGCATCGCCGGGTCCCCTCCAGGATCGTCCGGATCAGCGACACCCGGCTGCGTTTCATGGGCCACGTTCGGCCGGCCTACCACCACGGCCGGGTGGTCCTGCAGAAGCGCGACTGCCGCGGCTGCTCCTGGCGCAGTGTGCGGACGGGCACGACCGGAGCCCGCTCGCACTTCCGCTTCCCGGTCAGCGCACCGCAGGTCGGCTCCTGGTATTACCGCGCCGTGGTTCCCGGCAGCACGCGCTTCGCGGTCTCCCGGAGCCCGACCTTCCGGACCTACCGGCCCTGACCGACTGTCGGCGCGATCGGCCGGGGTGGCCCAGGTTGCTTCCGCCGCCAGCCGATCAGCTCACCGACCACGTGTCGCTCCCCGCGAGCAATGCCGCCAGCTCCGCATCGCCACCGGCCTGCTGGGCGGTGGCGATCTGCGACCGGGCCATGTCGTCGTACGTGGGCCGCTGGACCTGGCGGAAGATGCCCACCGGGGCCCGGTCGAGGTATCCGGTGCCGGTCAGGCGGGACAGCGCGAAAGCCGTGGCCGGGTCGTCGGCGTGGGCATCGTGGACGAGCAGGGACTCCTCACCGATGTCGGCCACCTCGCCGATCTCCAGCTCCAGGGTCCCCGGAGCCCGGTGTACGCCGAAGGCCCCGTCGGGGCCGAACCTGATCGGCTCGCCGTGCTCCAGCGGAACGACCGCCAGGTCCCGCGTCTCCTTGTCCTTCAACGAGTCGAACGCGCCGTCATTGAAGATCGGGCAGTTCTGGTAGATCTCCACCAGCGCGGTGCCCCGGTGTGCCGCAGCCGCGCGGAGCACGCCGGTGAGGTGCTTGCGGTCACTGTCCAGCGTGCGCGCCACGAACGTCGCCTCGGCACCCAGCGCCAGGGACACCGGGTTGAACGGCGTGTCCACCGACCCCATCGGCGTGGACTTCGTGACCTTGCCACTCTCCGACGTCGGGGAGTACTGGCCCTTGGTCAGGCCGTAGATCCGGTTGTTGAACAGCAGGATCGTCATGTTGAGGTTGCGTCGCAGCGCGTGAATCAGATGGTTGCCGCCGATCGACAGGGCATCGCCGTCACCGGTCACCACCCAGACCGACAGGTCGGGGCGGGTGACGGTCAGACCGGTCGCAATCGCCGGTGCCCGCCCGTGGATCGAGTGCAGCCCGAACGTGTCGAGGTAGTACGGGAACCGGGCGGCGCAGCCGATGCCCGAGATGAACACGATGTTCTCGCGTCGCAGGCCGAGGTCGGGCAGGAAGCTCTGGACGGCGGCCAGCACGGCGTAGTCGCCGCAGCCGGGGCACCACCGGACCTCCTGGTCGGATGCGAAGTCCTTGCGCGTCTGCGGCTGGTCGGTCGCCGGCACGTCGCGCAGGCCGGGGAAGGGAAGCTCGATGCTGGTCATCGTTTCAGGTCCTCAAGCGTGGTGGTGATGGCGTCGACGAGCTCGGTCGCCGTGAACGGCATGCCGCGCACCTGGTTGTATCCCACGACGTCGACGAGGTACCTGGCCCGCAGCAGCAGGCTCAGCTGACCGAGGTTCATCTCGGGTACGAGCACCCGCTCGTAGCCGTGCAGGATCTTGCCGAGGTCGGTCGGGAGCGGGTTGAGGTGGCGCAGGTGCGCCTGTGCCACTGACATGCCCTGTTTGCGCAGCCGTCGGATCGCCGCGCCGATCGGACCGTAGGTCGACCCCCAGCCGAGCACGAGCACCCGGGCCGCGTCATCGGGGTCATCCACCTCCAGCGGGGCGATCGACTGGGCGATCGCGTCGACCTTGGCCTGGCGGGTGCGCACCATGAAGTCGTGGTTGGCCGGCTCGTAGGAGATGTTGCCGTCCCCGTCGCTCTTCTCCAGGCCACCGATCCGGTGCTCGAGTCCCGGTGTGCCAGGGATGGCCCAGGGCCGGGCGAGCGTCTCCTGGTCCCGCTTGTAGGGCCAGAACTCCTGGTCCCCGCGCTCGTTGAGGTGGTTCCGCTCGGTGGTGAACGCGGGATCGATCCGCGGCAGCGAGTCGGCGTCGGGCACCTGCCAGGGCTCGGAGCCGTTGGCGAGATAGCCGTCGGAGAGCAGGAACACAGGGGTCCGGTAGGTGATCGCGATCCGCGCGGCCTCGAGCGCGGCGTCGAAGCAGTCGCCGGGCGACTGTGGCGCGATGATCGGCACCGGAGCCTCACCGTTGCGCCCGAACATCGCCTGCAGCAGGTCGGACTGCTCGGTCTTGGTGGGGAGGCCCGTCGAGGGCCCGCCGCGCTGGATGTCGCAGATGATCAACGGCAGCTCGAGCATGACGGCCAGCCCGATCGTCTCGCTCTTCAGCGCCACTCCGGGACCAGACGTCGTGGTCACGCCGAGAGCCCCGCCGAACGACGCCCCTAACGCGGCTCCGACGCCGGCGATCTCGTCCTCGGCCTGGAACGTCACCACGCCGAAGCGCTTGTGCCTGGACAGCTCGTGCAGGATGTCCGACGCGGGGGTGATGGGGTAGGAGCCGAGGAAGAGCGGCAGCTTCGACCGCGAGGAGGCGGCGATCAGGCCGTAGGCGAGCGCGAGGTTGCCGGAGATGTTGCGGTAGGTGCCCGGGGGCATGGGCGCCGGCTTGATCTCGTACGACACCGCGAACGACTCGGTGGTCTCCCCGAAGTTCCAGCCGGAGCGGAACGAGGTGAGGTTCGCGTCGCGGATCTGCGGCGACCTGGCGAACTTGGTCTGGAGGAACTCGACGGTCGGTTCCGGCGGGCGGCCGTACAGCCAGGACAACAGCCCGAGCGCGAACATGTTCTTCGCGCGCGCCGCGTCCTTGCGGGTCAACCCGAACTCCTTGACGCCCTCGACGGTGAGCGAGGTGAGGTCGAGCGCGTGCACGATGAACTTGTCCAGCGAGCCGTCCTCGAGCGGGTTGGTGACGTAGCCGGCCCGGGTGAGGTTGCGGTCGGTGAAGTCGTGGGTGTCGATGATGACCGAGGCTCCAGCCGGGAGGTCGTCGACGTTGGCCCGCAGCGCCGCGGGGTTCATCGCGACCAGCACGTCCGGAGCGTCACCCGGGGTGAGGATGTCGTGGTCGGCGAAGTGCAGCTGGAACGAGGACACGCCGGGCATGGTGCCCGCCGGCGCGCGGATCTCAGCGGGAAAGGCGGGCAACGTGGACAGGTCGTTCCCGAAGGCGGCCGTCTCCTGGGTGAAGCGGTCTCCGGTCAGCTGCATGCCGTCGCCGGAGTCGCCGGCGAAGCGAATGATGACCCTCGCGAGCTGCTTGACCTGTTTGGTCACGAACGCGTTCCTCTGTGTTCTGGCCTGCCGCCGATCAGCCTGATCGCCGTACCCGCCCATGCTACGTCCGCACGGAGGGTGTTTCGTGCTGCTGATGAACGGGTCGGATGCCGGACTGGCCCCGGCCCGCTGCGTGTGCCTGCCGGTCCGCCATCACAGCCGGGCCAGCGCGGCGCGCAGTCCGCGGTCGGCGTCGTCCCCGAGCCTCTCCAGTGACTTGCGCAGCAGCGGCTCGGCCAACCGGGCGACCCCGTTGAAGCTGAAGTCGGCCCGGTAGGACACCTCGGTCGAGCCGCCACCCTCCACCAACGAGATGGTGTCGACGGAGGTGACCGTCTTGTTGCGTCCGCGCAGCGCGATCAGCCGGCCGGGGTCGAACTGCTCGACGTGGTAGAGCAGCGTGGTCTCCCGTCCCTTGAACCTCGACACGTTCTCGTACTCGGCGCCGAGACCGGTCGGCTCCGGGGAGCCGTCCTTGATCCTGGTGCACGTCACGGTGCCGGGATCCCATTCGGCGGCGTTGGCGAAGTCACTGAGATAGGCGAAGACCGCCGGAGCCGGCTTGGCTACAGCGATGGTCCGTCGGATGGTGATCAACAGCAAACCCCAATCGCATCAGCCTTACAGTGTATACCGCTCGGTGGACGGCGCACATCCCAGGCCAGGGGCCGGTTCCGACTCGAGGGAGCGCACGCTCGGCTCGGACCGGCTTGCCACCAAAAGTGACTGTTTTGAGCGTGTTCGCTGTCAATAGCCGCAAATATGTCACCCTGAGGAGTATGAGCGCGACGCTGTGTACTTGCATCTGGGACTTGGGACCTGTCGCAATCCGACTGGTCGCGGACCCGCACTGCAAGGCGAGGCACTACGGAGACGTCCGGCGGTACGAGGACGCATGAACGTGTGTTGGGTCGACGACCTGATCTGCAGGCCGCCGGACTCGAACGTCTGCGACCGCGAGGGCGACTTCTGCTACCGCGTCTACCGCACGATGAGCGCCGGGTGCATCAAGATGCGCTGGTCGCCTCGGGACCCCGACGAACCAGTGCTCGCCGAAGCCACCGACGCCGGAGACGAGGTTTCGGTGCCGGTGCGCCGATCCGGCACGGCAGGGCCACAGGTGTTACCGTCCGCGATTGCTTGACAACAGCAAGTAGCATATGTGAGGATCCAGGTGAGTTGATGGCATTCCCATCCGGCCCTCATCCAGCCCGCCGGACACCATCACCAAAGGGGAATCGCCCTTCCTAGACTGGGTTCCCTTTGCACGGCACTACGACCCCCGGAGTCATCCGGGGGTCGTACTGCGTGCTAGCTGATGTGGAGGTAGACACCATCAACCACGCCGTGGAACTGGTCGTTGCCCGGACGCAGACCCTTCCCACCCACGCGCACCGACGCGACGTTCGAGATCGCCCCGACCGGTCCCTTCACCTGGCCGCGGATCCTTCCATCGACCCGAAGGACCAGCGACCGCCTGACGCGACTGCAGCTGAGGGTGTGCCATGCGCCATCAGAGACGCCGATGGTCGACGTGACCTTGAGCCGGCCCGATGTCCCGAACAGCACGCAGTTGGGCAGGTGGCCGTTCAGCTGCAGCTTCCACTGCCCGCCCTTCTGATGGAAGAAGCCCTTCTGCACGATGTTGGAGTTGTGGCGGGTCTGGGCCCGCGTCACCTTGACCGAGGCGCCGAAGCTGAACGGGTGGACGCCCGGGTCGAGCCCCTTGGCGTCTGCCACGGAGATGATCGCCCGTCCGCAGGCATTGCAGCCGCCGGGGAAGCCGGCGGCGTGTCCTGGATTGCCCTTCTCTACCGAGAGGATGCCGTTGTCGATCGTCAGCACGGTCCCCGGGTGGCGGTGACCGGTCACATCGCGCACGCGCGTGTTCGCCTCCAGTGACTCGCCGCCGTCGAAGGTGAGGCGGAACGTGTCGGCGACCCGCGCCACCGGCTGGTGCGCAACGGTGGCACCGGACAGGCCGGCGGCCGCCGATCGGGTGGCGGGAGCGGCAAGGGCCGTCGCCAGGAGCGCGACGGCGACGGCCAACGTACGAAGCTGCATTCCTGACTCCCCTCGGAAATGTCAGGCCGTACTGTAACCGGATCCTCCATCGAGCACCCGCGACGTGCCCATCGTCGTCGTCGGCCTCATGCTGGCCACCGGTGGCCGGTTACCGGCACGCCTCTGGTTCGCCAGCTCGAGCAGGACATCCGCGTGACACGGCTGGTCCAGCGGACACCAGCACGCCAGATCGTGGCCACGCAGCTCGGCCAAGTCGCTTTCGCCGAAGGTGCTGCCCGCCATGTGCCGGTAGGCGTCGACGGCCTGCTGGCGGGTGCGTCCACCTTTCCCAGGATCGCCGATAGGGAACGGGTTACCCCACCTGGACGGACGGGCGACCACGACCGCCCCGGAAGGTTTGCGCCAGCCCTTGGTCCGTCGCAGCTGGATCCGCTCCGGCATCAGCCACCATCCTCGATCGCTCGTTCCGCCCGCGCCGCCGCGGCGGGGGGAGACCCACCGCCCGGTCCACCTCGGATGACCAGGCGCGATCAGCGGTAGTTCGTGAACTGAACGGCGAAGTCGTAGTCCTGGCCCTTGACCAGTGCGATCACGGCCTGCAAGTCGTCGCGCTTCTTGCTCGACACGCGCAGCTCGTCCCCCTGGATCTGCACCTTGACGCCTTTCGGTCCCTCGTCCCTGATCAGCTTCGACACCTTCTTCGCCTGCTCCTGACTGATGCCCTCCTTGAGGGTGGCCGAGACCTTGACCTCTCTCCCGGAGGTTCTCGGCTCATCGGCGTCGAGCACCTTCAGCGAGACGCCTCGCTTGACCAGCTTCTCCTTGAAGACGTCGAGCACGGCCAGGACGCGCTCCTCGGCGTTCGCGGACATCTCGACACCCTTGTCTCCGGACCACGCGATGCTCGCTCCGGTGTTCTTGAAGTCGAAGCGCTGCGAGATCTCGCGGGCGGCTTGGTTGAGCGCGTTGTCGACCTCCTGGCGGTCGATCTTGCTCACGATGTCGAACGACGAGTCGCCAGCCACGGGTCCTCCAAGGGTCGGTCAAGAGGGCTTCGGTCAGATGAATGGACTGCGCTATTCTTTCCAGTCGCTGCCCTGGGAGCGTACCGGGGCGGCATGGCAGGTTGCCCGAGTGGCCAAAGGGAGCGGACTGTAAATCCGCCGGCTCAGCCTACGTTGGTTCGAACCCAACACCTGCCACTCGCGCTGCGAGCCCTGCCGTCTGCCGGTGTCGAACAGTTCGACGTCAGCTGAGGAGTCTCAGCACGGCTCACCCTGCCTCATCAGGTCGCGCGTGGAGGCCCGTCCACCGGAAGTTCGTTCAGCCGAACCTGTCGGTTGCCACGCGGCAGCATCGACGGGTTCGTCGCCGTGCTGTTGTTGTGACCATCCTGATAACCACTAATGGTAGTTGTCTAACTACAGATCGTGACAGCATGTCGAGTGAGGATCACTTTCGAGGACGGCTGAAGCAGCGGCGAGGAGCACATGCGAGTCATCACCTGGAATATGGGATGTGCGTCCGAGCGCAGCAAGTACCGGGAGAACCACGCCGAGGCGTGGAGGCGAATCGAGAGTCTTGACCCTGACGTCGCGCTCTTGCAGGAGGTTCGACAGGTACCGGAGTCGATCGACCCGAGGTGCGTCGTCGCCTCCCCTCGAGACCGGGGCGGTACGTTCCTCACCGTTGTCTATGCCCGCCACGGCCGAGTCGTCCGGCTTCAGCTTGACCGGGCGCTGTCCACAGTCGTGCTCGGTCAGGCAGTCGTGACTGAGGTGACTGGCGCCTCGGGGCACTCTGTGGTGTTCGCGAGTGTCCACGCCCTCGCCGGCCTGCCGAGTCCAGAGGCCAGGATGGCCTTCGAGGCCCTACCGAAGGGCGGCGGGCTCAAGCTCTCGACCGATGCCGGGTCTTGGCATGCGCAGGCGATCCTGCACGCAGTGGACGAACTGGTCGTAGGCCGCCGCTTCGTGGTCGGGGGCGACTTCAATATGGCCTGGCGGTTCGATGAGGAGCAGGGTAGTGAGGGTGGCTACTGGGCGAGTGCTCACTTCCAAGCAGCCCGGAACAAGGGTTGGCGGCGATGTCACCTGAAATTCCATGCAGGCGAGGAACGAACCTTCTTCCGTGGCGCTAGGGAGCTGTATCAGCTCGACCACCTGTTCGCCGACAAGATCACCTACGACTCCGCGAGCCGCTGTGACGTCTTGGAGGTCGACGACCTGGAGCGATTGTCCGACCACGCTACGATGATCCTCGACTTCACGGCCGAGTGACCAAGCGACGGCGTCGAGCCGTTGCCACGACGGACCGACTCACCGGGGCAGGTCAGGGATCAGGGAGTGATTCTGGCCGCTCTTATGTGGTGGTCCCGGGCGATCAGCCGCCCGGTGCATTCCAGTTTGTCCCGTTCGGCCACCATCACCTCACATGACCAAGAGCTGCTGCCTGCGTTGCGATCCCCATGGTGTTCCCAGCGGGTTTCGATCGTCGGGGCGTGAAGAAAGGCCTCCTCCGCGGCCCCGAGCAGTGTCCGCACATGACGTTCGCACAGTTCCTCATGTGGCGAAGCGACGATCCCGTCGTCGACGCTCACCGTCAGCTCACCGAGGCACTTCAGAACGTATCCGTCTTCATCGACATAGCAGTACGGCGGCTCGGCCGGAGAGTTGAGGGTGATCCCGAGCGGGCTCAACAACGTCAGCACATCGTCGACGGTCTGACCGCTGTAGATGCTGGTAAGGCTGAACCAGTGGGCGGACATGTAACCCTCTCCAGCGCTCCCGACTGACGATGTCTCGCCACGCTGTTCCCCGTGGTCGGCCCCCGCCCGATGAGCAACGATCGTGCGCGGGGGCGACGGTCGGACAAGTGCCGAGTCTGTATCCCTTGCCCAAGCGCCAGTCTGCCGACTGCACGACCAGCTCGCGTTGGAACATCGCTAATCGCCACGCAAGGTCACTGTGCGTATCGCCAGGACACCGTCCTCGTCTAAGCGGATCGGGTCTCGGGTCACTGATGGGGTGCCCGTCCCTGTGCTGCGAGTCTCCTGACCGCGCACAGCGGGTGAGCACTTGGGACGATTTATGTATTTGTCGTTGCAATCCCGGCCAGCCGGGTCGGAGACTTTCTCGTGAGATATCACCAGTGATGCACGGTCCTCTGAGGGGATGACGTGGTGCAGGAGAGTCGGAACGGGTCCGATCTGCCGGTTCAGCCAAGCAAGCACGAGAACCCAGCCGAGGGCCGTGATCGGGCGGCCCAGGAGCGCGACAGAATCGCCGACAAGCGCGATGCAATCGCTGATGCCTTCGATGCTGCGGCTGACGCCCTCGACCCGGATGTCGACGTTGGTGCGCTGATGGAGGCGGCTGACGAACGCGATAGGCGCGCCGAGGCACGTGACCGTGCCGCCGAGCAACGGGAGATGGCTGGGCACCTGCGGGACTTTCTCAACAAGGACTACGACGATGACGCGTACCAGGACCGCAGAGCCGCCCAAGACGACCACGAGCAGTCGAGCGAGGATCGGGAGTCGGCAGCCGCTGATCGATCAGCCCTGGCGGGTATCCGTGAAACGGCCGCGCAGCTGCGACATGACGCCGCACATGCTCGGGCGTCTGCTGCCGCCGACCGCATCGACTCGGCGAACGACCGAGCCGAGGCCGCAAGGGAGCGTCTGAGGGGGGGCGGCGAAGCCCCTGACGGCCCTCAGCCGTCGTGAATCGTCGCTAGTGATGCGAGGAGCCCCCGACGCGGATGCGTTGGGGGCGTCCTTCGCAGACCTGGTATGAGTGTCAACCAGTCGCTGTGGCCATCTACGGTGCCTGCGGTGCTCGACCGGGTGTGCATTCGGTTGGGCTACCACATCCCCCGAGACCTGTGGTCAGCCGGAACGGTCGAGCGCCGAGGCGCTCACTCTGACCACGTAGCCATCTATACACAATGTGCATGATCGAACACGATTTGTAAAGATCCCGATTCAGTACCGGGCTCCCCGCTCCGGTCGGAAAGCGTTTCTCGGTGCCTTTGTGTGACCCTTGGACGGTGCTGGGCACCGTGTCTGGCCGACCCGTGGGTGGGGCCAGGTGCAGCCGGGCTGTCACGGAGGAGCAGATGTGGAGAGACAGCCTGCGCTGCCGCAGGATCGTGGCCGGTTGACGGGCAACACCCAGGAAGCCCGCCCTGGCCTGGCACCGGGGGCCCGCAGGCCGGTGGGCACCATGTTCGCGGCTCTGTACGGTGAGCTGGCGCGGCATCCGTGGCGGGACCCGGACACCGCCCAGGATGCGTATCTCCTGTTCCACCGCAGGGCGCTTGCCATGGGGTGGCTCGACGACCGCGCCATCGCTGTGCAGAAGCGCGCCGGAGGCGTCGAGGAGACAGAGATCGGGGTGGCGGGCCTCTGGGGTATGAACGATGCAGGGACCGAGCACCCGCTCGCTGCTCCCACGGCATCGATGGTGGCGTGGTTCCAGGTGGGGGTCGAGCAGATGGCCGCCGACCGGTCGCTGCCGGTGCAGCCGTTCCTCCGCTGTGCCGGTGACGCTGCGGCGCGCATCGGTGTGCTGCGGCTGCGGGGGGTGCACGTGCTGCTGCCCGTGCAGGGTGTCGACATCTCGTCGCGCCCGCAGGAGGCCTTGATGCCGTCGCTGGTCACCGCCGGCTGGTTCGCCGACTACGACCCGCAGTCCAGAACGCCGGTGCGGGTCACGCTGGACAGCGGCCAGGCCCCGTCCATCTCCTCGGCGGCGCCGCTGCTGGCGAAGCAGATCAGCGCGCTGGACCAAGACGTGTTCCGGTGCGAGTCGCACTCCGTGGCCGATCACGATGCCCTGTCGGAGCGGCCACCGTTCGACGACAGGCTCTGGAACGGGCCGCCCCTCCACCGGGCAACCTTCGACGGGACGCTCGCCGAGTGGTCACTCGATGCGATCGGCTGGCTGGGCGGCTTCCTCGCGGACCTGAGTGCCCGGCAAGGGGTCACGACCCCGGTGCTGCTGACGGTCAGTCGAGCCGCCGCGAGACCCTTCCGGGTCCGTGTCGACAGCTCCGTGACGAGCGAGGACGCCGTCTCGCTGTGGACCGTCTACAACGCTGTCTTTCCCGACCGCCAGGGGCTCGACGACTGGCGAAGTGCGGTATGGGACAGACACAGCGGCCGCGCCGGGTTCAGGCTCGCGCGGGCGTACGCCGGCACGGACCTGATCGGCTTCGCCTATGGGTATGAGGGCCAGCCCGGCCAATGGTGGACAGACAACGCCCGTCGGGTGCTCGCGCCGGAGGTCGCCGACGCGTGGCTCGGCGGTCACTTCGAGTTGGTGAGCATCGGCGTGCTGGGTCGGGCCAGAGGGATAGGGGTCGGTCGAGGGCTGCTGCGGAGGATCACCGAAGGCCTCTCCTCCCGGCGGTGCCTGCTGATGACGACGGCCGATGAAGCTGATCCCGCTCGTAGGCTGTATGCCTCGGACGGTTGGCGCGTCATCGGACCGGGCATCGGTGAGGCACAGGTGATCATGGCGAAGCAGATGCCCGCAGACTCAATCCCCGGCAAGGCCGCCGCGTCGGTCCGCCCGATCTGAGTGACCGATGATCCCGGTTGCGCTGATGGCAAGTTGTGGCAAGGGTCGGGGCTGTGAGCGACATGTGGCTGGACCCGGCCGAGGATCCCCGAACCTATGGCGACCCGGAGGGTGAGAAGGCGACACTGCGGGAGTACCTGGCCAACTACCGGTTGACCCTGGAGATGAAGTGCGACGGCCTCGACCCCGAGCAGCTCGCCCGCCGCTCTGTTCCGCCGAGCACCTTGAGCCTGCTCGGGCTCATCCGGCACCTGGCGCAGATGGAGAACCACTGGTTTCAACGGGTGCTGCAGCAGAACACCGGGCGGCCCCGACTGTTCAAGCGCGAGGACGACAGGGACGCCGACTTCAACGGCGCCGTTGCCGACCCGGCGATCGTCGAGGAGGCGTTCACCCTCTGGAAGGCCGAGATCGCCGCGGCGGATCAGTGGCTCGACACGCTGGATGACGACGACCTGGGACAGCTCGTGTCGTTCGACGACGGCACCGTGAGTGTCCGCGACGTCCTCGTCCACGTCATCGAGGAGTACGCCCGGCACGCCGGGCACGCCGACCTGTTGCGAGAGTGCATCGACGGCCGCACCGGCCAGTGAGTCTCGCGGGAGGCATCCAAGGCGCAACCGCCGGCACCGTTCGAGTATCCGTGCAGTAGTGATCTGGAGGTCATCGGATGGAGATCATTCTGGTCCCGGGCTTGTGGCTGGACGGTGCATCGTGGGACCCCGTCACCAGGCCCCTGGTGGAGGCCGGCCACGCGGTCAGGGCGCTGACGCTGCCGGGCATGGAGTCGAAGGAAGCCAACCGGTCCGGCATCAGCCTCGAGGACCACGTTGCGGCGGTCGTCGAAGCCATCGACGCCGCCGACGAACCGGTACACGTCGTCGGGCACTCCGCTGCGGCCGCGCTGGCGTTCTGCGCGGTGGACGCGCGTCCCGACAAGGTGGCGCGAGTGGTCTACGTGGGTGGTTTCCCCGCATCCGATGGCGAACAGTTCATGCAGGGCCTCGCCTCCGAGGGGGATGGCGTGCCGTTTCCGGGCTGGGAGACGTTCGAGGGGCCCGACAGCGCCGACATCGACGAGGCGACCAGGCGTGAGCTGCTGGAGCGGTTCATCCCCTCACCGGTGGGCGTCCTCACCGGGACGGTCAGGCTGTCGCACCCACGGCGCTACGACGTGCCGGCCACGGCGATCTGCCCGGAGTACTCGCCGGACGACCTCAAGGGGTGGATAGCCGCGGGCGACCTCCCTGAGCTCACCAAGACCAAGAGCCTGGAGTTCGTCGACATCGACTCCGGCCACTGGCCGCAGTTCACCCGGCCGGAGAAGCTTGCGGAGCTCATCCTCGACGAGACGAGGCGCTGAGCGTCAGCGGGCCGTGCTCCTCGTCGGTGACGTGTTGCTGGCTGGAGCTGCGGGACCACTACGTTCGCGGGT
This sequence comes from Actinomycetota bacterium, assembly GCA_046732575.1. Lineage (GTDB taxonomy): Bacteria > Actinomycetota > Actinomycetes > Propionibacteriales > Nocardioidaceae > JBKPNJ01. The sequence goes on along the minus strand of JBKPNJ010000210.1, from coordinate 1,541 downwards.
TTCCCGCCGCGCGACCATCGGGTAGAACACCGGCATGACCGCCCGACGCTGGCCGCGCAGGTCGGAGCTGCAGCAGTTGATCCGTCCCAGGAAGGTGCCACTCAACGGGACCGAGCGCCGGATGGCCGGTGTCTCGTCCATCGGTGACCTGCGCGCCCTGGCCCGCCGGCGGGCCCCTCGTGCGGTGTTCGACTACGCCGACGGCGGCGCCGGTGATGAGCTGAGCCTGCGTCGCTCGCGGCAGGCGTACGCCCGGGTGGAGTTTCGGCCCCAGGTGCTGCGGGACGTGTCAGCCGTCGACACCTCGACACAGATCCTCCGAAGGCCGGCGGCGATGCCGCTGGTCTTCGGCCCCACCGGGTTCACCAGGATGATGCACACCGAGGGGGAGCCGGCCGTGGCCCGCGTTGCCGCGCGCGCCGGCATCCCGTACGCGTTGTCAACGATGGGCACGACGTCGATCGAGCGGCTCGCGGGCGAAGCGCCGGACTCGCGACGGTGGTTCCAGCTGTACCTGTGGCGCGACCGCGAGGCCAGCCGCGACTTCGTCCAGCGGGCCGGGGAGGCGGGCTATGAGGCCCTCGTGCTCACCGTCGACACCCCGGTGCCCGGTGCGCGGCTGCGCGACGTGCGCAACGGGCTCACGATCCCGCCGTCACTGTCGTTGAGAACGTTGGCCGAGGGCGCGCGCCACCCACGATGGTGGTTCGACCTGTTCACCACAGAGCCGCTGGAGTTCGCGTCGCTGAACCGTTTCGACGGCACCGTCGCCGAGCTTGTGGGTCGGATGTTCGACCCGGCCGCGACGATCGCCGACGTCGCCTGGCTGCGGTCGGTCTGGAGCGGCCCACTGGTCGTCAAGGGCATCCAGACCGTCACCGATGCGCGTGCCGTGGCCGACGCCGGCGTCGACGCGGTGATCGTCTCCAACCACGGTGGTCGTCAGCTGGATCGTGCGCCGACTCCGCTCGAGGCTCTGCCCGAGGTGGTCGACGCCGTGGGTGACCGGGTCGAGGTCTACGTCGACGGCGGGATCCTGTCCGGCAGCGACGTCGTCGCCGCGGTCGCCCTCGGCGCGCGTGCCGCACTGGTCGGCCGGGCCTACCTGTACGGCCTGATGGCCGCCGGCGAGAGGGGGGTGGAACGGGTCGCCGACATCCTACGGACAGAGGCCGCCGGCACCCTGGCGTTGCTCGGCGTGAGGAGCGTGTCCGAGCTCAGTCGCGACCACGTACGCCTGCGCAGGTCATGAGGTAGCTTCGGGAAAATGCAGGCCGTCGAGTTCACGCCCACCCGTGAGCAGTACGCCTACACGTTCGGTGGCGTCGCGCCGGTGATGCGGATCAAGCCGGGCACCGCGCTGCGGCTGTGGTCCGACGACGCCTTCGGAGGCGCTCTGCGCAGTGTCGAGGACCTGTCCAGCGCGCAGGTCGACCTGCGCTTCGTCAACCCGCAGACCGGGCCCTTCTACGTGGAGGACGCCGAGCCAGGTGACACCCTCGTACTGCACCTGGTTGCGCTGGAGCCGGCGAGGGACTGGG
>JBKPNJ010000209.1:0-6456 GCA_046732575.1 Actinomycetota bacterium | reverse complement strand
TTCGCCGTCGGCGGCATGCTGATCGGCCTGCTTGCGCACTGGTGGTTCGGCTACGTGAAGCTGGACGAGCAGCTCACCAGGCAGCAACAGAAGACCGAGACCCGCGCCGCCGGAGTGCCGTAGCGCCAGCACGGAGGGCCTGGCCCGGCACAACCGGTCCGGGTCCTTCCACCTCACCAGCGACGATGCTGCATTGAGCGAGGTGAGAGGGAGGATGGGCGTTGTCATCGGCTGAGTATTGCGCGAGGCGATGCTGAGGGGGGACCTGCCTGACATCCAAGAGTTCGAGCAAGACGAGGAGAGCGTCTGAGGTAGCCAGCCTCACGAACCGGGCGGCGCGTAGTCAACGGTCACGTTCATCGCCCTGTCGATCTCTTCCGGTGACAGAAGGACCACGGTCTCGTACCTGCTGATCGCGCCCGAGGTCGCCACCGCCCCCGCAACCGCTACCGCTGCGGCGTGATCGGGCAGGTCGACCACGACATAGACGTCGTCACCGCCGAACGCGAAATAGAACGACTCCAGTGATCCCCCAACGCCAGTCAGGGCACGCTGCACGGCGTGCACCCGGCTGGTGCCACCGGCCTTCATGACACCCTTCAGCCCGTCCACCGAGTACGACACCTTCAGTAAGTACTTCGCCATGTTCGCCGCTCCTTCTGGTTGACAGCCTCATCCAAGACCGGCTGGGCCCGGGAGTCAATGGTGGTGGATGCACATGCCGGGTGACTGTGAGCTAGTCGGAACGGCGGTGTGGGCGCCTCAGGCGGGTCCACAGTGGCAGATTGTGCTCATGAACAGCTACCTCGACAACAGTGGCCGAGCAGACCTCATCTCCGGCGGAGCGCGGATGATTCCGGTGAACACGCCGGCCGGTGCATTCCGGGTCTGGACGAAGCGGTTCGGCAACAACCCACGGATCAAGGTGCTGCTCCTGCACGGCGGGCCGGCTGCGACTCACGAGTACCTCGAGCCCTGCGACGGCTGGCTGCCGCAGGAGGGTATCGAGTACTACTACTACGACCAGCTCGGCTCTCACTACAGTGACCAGCCCGACGACCCTGACCTGTGGGAAGTTGACCGCTTCGTCGACGAGGTCGAGCAGGTACGCGCCGCCCTGGGCCTCGACCGGGACAACTTCTTCCTCTACGGGCAGTCGTGGGGCGGGCTGCTCGCGATCGAGTATGCCCTCGCCCACCAGGAGCACCTCAAGGGGCTCATCATCTCAAACATGATGGCCAGCGTCCCGGCTTACAACGAGTACGCCGAACGGGTGCTGATGCCGGGAATGGATCAAGACGCGCTCGCGGAGATCAAGCGGTTAGAGGCCGAGGGTGACACCGACAACCCGGCCTATGAGTCTCTTCTCCACGAGCATCATTACGTCTTCCACGTGCTCCGCATGCCGGTGGACGAATGGCCCGAGCCGGTGACGCGCAGCTTCGCCCACATCAACACCTCGATCTACGTTCCGATGCAAGGACCCAGCGAGCTCGGTGCGAGCGGCAAGCTTGCGGACTGGGATCGCAGCGCGGACCTGAAGCGGATCACCGTGCCGACCCTCGTCATGGGAGCCGAGCACGACACCATGGACCCCGAGTACCTCAGATGGATGGCGGGACAGTTTCCCCGGGGCCAGTACCACCATTGTCCGCAGGGCAGTCATCTTTCACTCGTGGACGACCAGGAGACCTACTTCCGGGGTCTTGTGCGGTTTCTCAAAGAAGTTGACGACCAGTCGGAGCGGGGGCCAGTCGGATGATCAGCTGGTGGATACGGGTGGGGCCGAGATGAACATCCTCGTCATCGACGGCGCGAACGTCGTGGGCAGCCGACCAGACGGCTGGTGGCGCGACCGACCGGGCGCGGCGCGGCGACTGGCCGAGGGACTCGAGACCGCGCAGCTTCCGTACGATCGGCTGATCCTCGTTCTGGAGGGTGCGGCGCGCCGCGGTCGCCCGGAGGGGCGCAAGCACAGCCTCCGCGTCGAGCATGCGGACGGCAACGGTGATGACACCGTCGTCGATGAGGTGGCCAGACAGGTCGCTGCCGGCGCTGAAGTCGATGTGGTGACCGCGGACCGGGAACTGGGGTCACGTGTCGATGCGGCAGGCGGAAGGATCCTTGGACCCCAATGGCTGCTCGATCGCCTGTGATCTGAGGCGGCCATCTCCCGGTGGCCCTGCTACTTCGGCTCGAGAGCGGGTTGGAACGTGCCGACACATGCCTTGTTGCCGTCCGGGTCCGCGAGGACTGTGGTCGACGGCGCCCTGCTGTCATCGACGACCACTGCCCCGGCGGCCACTGCGGCGGCGATCCGTTGCTCTGCAACGTCGTACGGGAGCTGTACATCGATGTGGAACCTCTGACGCGGTGTCTGGTGCGGATCGGTCTCCTGGAACCACAGGATCGGCACTCGACTCGTGGCGTCGCGGACGTCATCGCCGATGGTGCCACGACCCTGCGCCTCGGTGCCGCCGGTCAGCAGCGCCGCCCAGACCGGTGCCAGGGCAGCGGCGTTCGCGGTGTCGAGCGCCAGCTCGATGGTGGTGACCGATCGCGGATCTGCGGAGACAGACTGCTCGGCAGCGACCTCGCTGATCCGCCGGGCCAGGTCGACGTCCTGTTGGGTCACCCACTCGACCTTGTGCTCGGTGCCCGCGCTGTCCCGGTAGATCGCGTCGTCGGTGATCAGCTTCAGGTCCACATAACCCGTGCCCATCCGAACCTCGGGATAGTGTCCGGCGGCTTCCCCGGCTTCGACGAGGGCGGAGAGAAAACGGACACCCGCCTGAAAGTCCCGGACAATGAATCTGGCGTGCAGACCCTGACCGAGTTTGCGCCAGTCCGTCAGGGCGGCCGCGGTGATCTGCTCTCCGCTGAGCATGTCCATGGTGAGTGGATACTCCTGTCTGTGGATCTGAGACCCTGGGGTGCCCAACATCCGCCATGCCATCATCGTCCCAACCCGGACCAAGATGCGCTGATGACATCGACCGATGCGGGGCGGCCACGTAGCCCGACGAGCTCACCTCGATGATCGAATCGCTGCAGTTCGTGTGACCGCTGCTACCTGCTGGCGTTTGAGACGAAGGTGTGTACGAAGTCGTCAAGCGTGGTCGGGGCAATGCCGAACGTGGCGGCTGTTGCTCTCATGTCGAGTGGCGAGTCGTAGGTTTCGAGCTGCTGGAAGAGCATGTTGATCTGCTCCGGCATACCCGGAACCTCCTCCCCCGGGCGCACGGTCCGCACCGGGATCCGCCTGCCGAGTTCACGCTCGAACGCCGCTACTGCGTCATGCCAGGAGATCGCTTCGGGTCCTCCGATGATGATGCGTGCGTTGTCCGCTGCATCGTGGTTGAGCGCGGCCACGGCGTACGACACGACGTCGCTCATCGCGACCATCGAGTGTCGACGCCGGCCCTCACCGACGAGGGTGACTGGTTTGCCGGCGAGGGCGGGGCCACCGACGGCCATCGGCAGCCACGTGTCCATGAACATGTTCGGCTGGAGGATCGTCCAGGTCATACCGCTATGGAAAAGCCGCTCCTCGGCCTTCCCTTTCGCGCGGATGAAGGGCACCGGGCTCTTGCTGTTTGCGCCGAGTACCGAGGTGAACACGAAGCGGCGCACACCCTGGGCCGCGGCTGCCTCGATCAGCTGTTGATTGCCCTGGAGGTCGACCGAATCGATCGTGTCCTCGCCCCCACGTCCGATGGCGTTGGCGCTTGTCACGACTGCTTCTACCGCGTCGCAGGCGGCTGCCAACGAGGCGGGCTGCTTGAGATCGCCGATCACAGGCTCCGCACCGTCATCGGCCAGGCCGCTGTACGCCGATCCGCGCCGCACGAGGATGCGAACCTTCCTTCCCTCCGTGAGCAGCCTCCGGGCGATGGACCCGCCGAGGTTGCCGGTGGCGCCGACGACCAGAATCATGCGTGGTCTCCCTTCCTTCGTCAGCGGAGCAGTGGTGACGTCCGAGGTGAGTCAGTGATCGGTTCCTCCTGTCACTCGCCGGGTGTGAGCGTTGACGTCTCCGCTCGTGTCCTCAACCGGCTCCAGGTAGAACCGTGCAGACCCGATCGTGTCTGCGACGACCCCGAAGATCACGACGCCGGCCATCTGAAATCGAGCCCCGTCCTCTCGGTTCCCGAGGATTTCCCACTCGGTCCACAGGGTGTCCCCGTCGCGTGACCGCTGCAGCACTCGCGCCTGGAGGTCGGGTACGGCAGCAAAGATCTGGCTCCAGTTGACGCGGACCTGCTCCCGACCGTGGAATCCCCGCGGCGGGTGAACCGGCGTCTCATTCACGTAGTCCTCAGCGAAGCAGGAAACCATGGCCTCGAGGTCATGGCCGTTGATCGCCGCCAGTAGCCGGTCGAGCACCACTGGGGTCTGCGTGTCCACAGATTGCATGACGACCCTCCTCTTTCCGATATAATTCACTCTACTCGATAGAGGAGTGTCTAACGAATTATGTCTGTCGTCAAGAGCTCTCGTCCCTATGATTCGCGCGGACGGAAGGCACAGGCCAACCGCAACCGTCAGGTTGCGCTCGATGCCGCCGAGCGCCTGTTCCTGCAACAAGGGTATGCGGCTACCACGATCGCGCAGATCGCCCAGGCTGCGGGTCTCTCCGTGCAGACGATCTACAAGGTGTTCGGCGGAAAGTCGGGGCTGGTCAAGGGGATCTACCAGCGAGGGCTACTCGGCAAGGAGGGCGATCCCGCCTACGAGCGCTCCGACACTATGCGGACACAAGAGGTCGATCCGCGAGCCATCATGCGCCGTTGGGGGGAACTGACCACTGAGGTCGCATCAGTTGTCTCACCTATCCGGCTCCTGATCCGCTCGGCTGCACTCGCCGACAAGGAGATGGAGAAGCTCTTGAAGAGCACGGACGAGGATCGGCTGAAACGGATGCGCCATCACGCCCGGTTTCTCAAGCAACGCGGCTACCTCCGCGAAGGCATCACGCTGCGCGAGGCGACCGACGTTCTCTGGACGTGTAGCTCGGTGGAGATCTACGACCTCCTCGTGCTGCAGCGGGGCTGGACACACCCGAGATTCGCTCAGTTCGTGGCGGACTTGATGATCACGGCCCTACTCCCGTCCGACTCGGCATAGCCGTGGTCTGATCTCCATCGGCGAGCAGCGACCCCACGGTCCCTGGCGCGTCTACGCGCGCACACGCGGTGTGCATGGTCGTGGGTGGCACTCAGCGAGGAGCGAGTCAATGGCCGGGCCGCCCACGTCAGGGAGCCGCGCGCGCTGCCCTTCCTCGGGCGGAGCAATGCTCTGCGACCCGGGCGAGCCACTCGGTTACCAGAACCCGGAGCAGCTCGGGCTGCTCGTGAGGTAGCGCATGACCGGCCCGATCCAGCACCGCAAAGGTGGCGCGAGGAAAGTGCTCGAGCATCTCCCATGCTCGGGCGGAGCCGACAGTGGAGTCCTGGCGACCGGTGACTAGCAGGGTTGGATATGGGTAGGCTCCCGGTTCCGCTGGTTGCGTCGTGAGCTCCCACCGCTCGCCGATCCGTGCTAGCGCGGACTGGTCAGCCAGCCGAGCGGCCGGTTCGACGTACCTCTCGTACCGATCAAGGGTCTGGGGGGTGTGCACGACGAAGTACTCGCGGAACTCGTCGTTGCCGATCCGGCTCGAGCCATACACGACCTCGTGGTCCGGCACGTCGTGAATGCCGGCCATCACTGGGCACAGCAAGGCCAGACCCACCACCTGACCAGGTCTTCTGCCGGCGATCGCCTGCGCGTAGTAACCGCCAGCCGAGTGCCCGGCGAGCAGCAACGGCTGGTCACCGACCACCCCATCGATGAACCTCATCAGGACTTCGAGGACATCGTCCGCGCCCCTGATCGTCTCCGGAGCAGGGGTCCGCCCCATCCCCGGCAGGTCCGGGTAGATGCGGCGGTATCCGGTCGCATCCGCGAACACCGGGTCCAGACAGCCCATGACCTCACGGTGGTCGACCCCTGCACCGTGCAGAAACACCACGGCAAGACCTTCACCGTGCTCGACGTAATGCACCGGTACCCCGCCGACAACGAACTCCACCGCGTCACGGTATCGGGCGAGGACCGTGCACGTGCGCTAACGAGTAGCGGTCGGAGGTCGTCTGCGACGCTGTTGCTGAACTACTCTCGATCGGTGTCCTCCGCGAGGATCGAGTTGCGAGGCCTCCGGTTCAGCTATGGCGCGCGGCCGGTGTTGCGCAACGTCAATGCGGTCGTCGGCGACCGTTCTCGGGTGGCGGTCGTCGGGCCGAACGGTGTTGGCAAGTCCACCCTGCTGCGTCTGCTGGCCGGTCTGGAGGAGCCAGAGTCTGGCATGGTCGGCATCCGCCCGGCGGGCGCGACTATCGGCTTCCTGCCTCAGGAGCGCGACCGGCGGCCCGACGAGTCACTCGGTCAGTACCTCGCGCGCCGTACGGGCGTCGC
>JBKPNJ010000208.1:0-6406 GCA_046732575.1 Actinomycetota bacterium | reverse complement strand
TGAAGCCGCCGGCCGGTACCGGCTGGCTGATCTCTTCTGGGTGGCGTGAGTTACCCAGCTGATGTCCGGCATCGATGGCCACCAGGATCTGGTGCAGGGGGCGTCGGTCCTGGTGCCGGGTCGACGCGGGCCGTTGGCCGGCGGGCTCGGCACCCGCCCCCGGCGGTGGGACCGCCGCCGCGGACACGTCACCGGTACCCGACGGAGCCGCCAGGACTGCCATGCTCGTCGCGGTCACGACCGCGGCTGCGAGCAGCGATCGCGTTGCCGGTCCCATCGTGGTTCCCATCGCAAGTCCCCCGGATGTGGCGGTCGTCGGCCTGGACGACAGTAGCCCAGGCCGCTTGCCCGACGGCGAGCCGAGGTCAACCGGATACGCCGAGCGGTCGCAGCGACGTAGGCTGCACCCATGTTCTGGTTCATCGTGCTGATCGTGATCGCCGTCGCCCTGGCCTACAAGTTCCGCGTGCCGATCCTGTCGAAGGTGCTCGGGCAGCCGCAGTCGCGCGTGCAGAAGGCCCTCGAGCGGCGCAAGCGCTGAGCCGGATACTTGCCTCGGCGGCCGGTCGCGGGCGTCACCGGCGTGCTGCTGGCCGCGGGCGCCGGCCGGCGGCTCGGAGTCGCGAAGGCGCTGGTCCGCGACGCCGACGGGACCCCATGGGTCCTGCGCCAGTCCCGCGTTCTCGGCCTGGGTGGCTGTCGTCCGGTGCTCGTCGTGCTGGGTGCCCGGTTCGAGGACGGCGCGGCCCTGCTCGAGGACGAACCAGTCACCGTGCTGCGCAACCGGGACTGGGCCAGGGGAATGGGCTCGTCCCTGCGCGTCGCCTTGTCGGCGCTGCCGGCGGCGGCCGACGCGGTGACCGTCTCAGTTGTTGACACCCCGGGCCTCACCGCACCCGTCGTTGCGAGGATCAACGCCTATGCAGCGCCGGGCGCGCTCGTCCGGGCCAGCTACGACGGGACTCCGGGCCATCCTGTGCTGATCGGCCGGGACCACTGGGTCGGGGTCATCCGGGATGCCCACGGTGACCTCGGCGCGCGCGCGTACCTGCGAAGCCATCAGCCAGTCGAGGTGGAGTGCGGCGACATCGGGACGGGTGGCGACGTCGATGTCGTCGAGGCGCTGCCACCGGGCTCGCGGCTCCCCGGTTGGACAGGCCCCGCTGATGGGGGATCCTGAGGACGTGCAGCATGAACAGGCGAAGCCCTGCGGCCGGGAAGCCGACGAGGTGGCGTTGGTGCCGTCGGCGGCCCAGCTCGCTCGCCGGCTCGGAGAGACCGGCTACCTCGCCGACCAGGGTCTGGCCACCATCGGCTACCTCGCACTGAAGCTCAGCCGGCCGTTGTTGCTGGAGGGGGAGCCCGGCACCGGCAAGACGGCGATGGCCGAGGCGCTCTCAGAGGGTCTGGGCATACCGCTGGTCCGACTGCAGTGCTACGAGGGCATCGAGGCCAGTCAGGCGTTGTACGACTGGGATTTCCCTCGCCAGATTCTGCACCTTCGCGCGGTCGAGGCCACTCGGCAGCACGACCGCCCGGCAGGGGTGGAGGAGGTGGAGAAGTCGCTGTTCGACGAGCGCTTCCTGCTCGCCCGGCCGATCCTCAGGGCCTTGCGCGAGAGTCCGGTGGTGTTGCTCATCGACGAGGTCGACCGGGCCGACGACGAGTTCGAGGCGTTCCTGCTCGAGGTGCTGTCCACCAACCAGGTCACGATCCCGGAGCTCGGGACGGTCAAGGCGACCGTTCCCCCTGTCGTGGTGCTCACGTCCAACCGCACCCGAGAGGTGCACGACGCGCTGAAGCGGCGTTGCCTCTACCACTGGATCGACCATCCCGACCTGGCCAGGGAGATCGAGATCGTCCGGGTCCGTCTGCCGCAGGTCAGCATGCAGCTCGCCGAGCAGGTCGCGCGCGCCGTTCACGCCATGCGCGACACCGGCGAGCTGCTCAAGCCGCCGGGCGTCGCTGAGACCCTCGACTGGGCGCGGGCACTGCATGCGCTCGGCGAGACGACTCTCGACGTCGCGAGCGCCGCCGCGACCCTGGGCGCGGTGCTGAAGTACCGCGAGGATGCCGACCGGGTACGGGTCACGCTCGACCGGCTGCTGGCGAGCTGACAATGAGCGCCCCGATGTCCGCGATGAACGCTCGGCCAGGCGGGTCTGGTCAGCCGCCCGGCAACGACGCGGACGTCCTCTTCGCGGGATTCGCCCGGGCGCTGCGGCATGCAGGGGTCGCGGTGACGCCGGACCGCACCCAGCTGTTCCTCCGCGCCGCCGCGGTTGCGGGTGCCGGGACCGCGGCGGGCGTCTACTGGGCCGGCCGGGCGAGCCTGTGCGCGGGCCCGGAGGACCTCGACACGTTCGACCGGGTCTTCGACCGGTGGTTCGCCGGCGCGGTGCCGGCAGGTCCGCCCAGCCACTCGAGATCGAGGCAGGTCGCGCCCGCGGCGTTGCATGACGCTGACGGTCGACGCCGGCCCGGCCGCGCCGAGGCAGCCGCTCTGCCGGCGATGGCAAGCCGTGCCGAGGTCCTGCGCCATCGCGACATCGCCGACCTCGGCCCCGATGACAGGGCAGGTCTGTCGGCGTTGTTCGCCAGTCTGCGGCTGAGTCCCCCACGGCGGCGGGCGGCACGTCGGCGACCGGCGACGCGGGGGACTGTAGACGCGGGGCGCATGCTGCGCGACGAGATCCACCGAGGCGGTGAGCCGGGACCGGTTCGCTTTCGCCGCCGGGGCACGCGTCCGCGTCGGCTCGTCGCCCTGATCGATGTCTCCGGCTCGATGGGTCCGTACGCGGACAGCCTCCTCCGGGTCGGTCATGTGCTCGCCCGCACGGGTCCGCCTGCCGCCGAGGTGTTCACGATCGGCACGCGCCTGACGCGGGTCACCCGGGCGCTGCGGCAGCGCGACCCTGACGTGGCCCTCAAGTCCGCCGGGGACACGGTTCCCGACTGGTCCGGTGGCACCCGACTCGGCGAGACCCTCAAGGCGTTCCTCGACCGGTGGGGTCAGCGGGGGATGGCCCGGGGTTCGGTCGTGATCATCTTCAGCGACGGATGGGAACGCGGGGACTGCTCCGCGCTGGAGCAGAGCATGCAGCGGCTCTCGCGGCTGGCTCACCGGGTGATCTGGGTCAACCAACACCGGGGGAAGTCCGGGTACCTGCCGGTGCAGGCAGGAATGGCGGCGGCGCTGCCCTACGTTGACGACTTCCTGGCGGGGCACAGCATTGCCACCTTCGAGGCGTTGATGGGGGTCGTAGCCGATGCGTGAGGTCTTGCCCGAGCTCCTGGGGTGGTGGCGCGTCGGAGCCACGACCGGCATGGGGACGGTGGTGGCGACATTCCGTTCCGCGCCGCGACCGCCGGGTGCAGCGATGCTTGTCGGCCCCGGTGGGGAGGCGGTCGGCAGTGTCTCCGGCGGCTGCGTCGAGGGTGCTGTCTACCAGCTGGCGCAGCAGGTCGTCGGCACGGGCCGGCCGGTGCTGCAGCGGTACGGCGTCAGCGACGACGACGCGTTCGCCGTCGGGCTGACCTGTGGCGGGATCCTCGACGTGTTCGTCGAGGCCGTTGACGCCCGCTCGTTCCCCGAGCTCGAGCAGGTCGCCGACGACATCGAGCACGAGCGGCCGGTGGCGGTGGCGACGGTGATCGACCATCCCGACGCAGACCGGGTCGGCCGTCGGCTCGTGGTTCGCCCGGAGGACGCCGAGACGCCGCGACAGGGACATCTCGGGTCGACACGGGCAGACGATGCCGTGGCCGACGACGTGCAGGGGCTGCTGGCCAGCGGTCGCAGCGAGACGCTCGGGTACGGACCCGAGGGACAGCGCCGCGGAGAGGGCATGCGCGTATTCGTGGCCTCCTACGCGCCCGCTCCTCGGATGCTTGTCTTCGGCGCCATCGACTTCGCCGCAGCGGTGGCCAAGGTCGGAGCGCTGCTCGGCTACCGGGTCACAGTGTGCGACGCCAGGCCGGTGTTCGCGACGCGCTCGAGGTTCCCCGCCGCCGACGACGTCGTGGTGAACTGGCCGCACCGTTTCCTCGCGGCCGAGGTGGAGGCCGGTCGAGTCGACGACCGTACGGTGATCTGCGTTCTGACCCACGACCCGAAGTTCGACGTGCCGCTGCTGGAGGTGGCCCTGCGGCTGCCGCGGGTCGCCTACATCGGGGCGATGGGGTCCCGACGCACGCACGACGACCGGATCAAGCGGCTCGTCGAGGCCGGGCTCACCGACTCGGAGCTCTCCAGACTGTCCAGTCCTATCGGGCTCGATCTCGGCGCTCGTACCCCCGAGGAGACGGCCGTGAGCATCGCCGCGGAGATCATCGCGACCCGCTGGGGCGGCGGCGGCGAGCGACTGGCGGTCACCGAGGGACCGATTCATCACCGCCCTGCGCCGCTGCCTGACGCGCCGCCAGCTTAGGTGAGGCGGCCGAGCGCGGCGACGACGATGCCACTCTCCTCGCACACCCAGTGCGGGTCCGGGCCGAGTTCGGGCTCGATGTAGAGCGCATGCCGGGTGGCGGCCGCGCAGCTTCGGCACAGCGGCCAGCGCGCCACCTGGTCCAGCAGGTTGTCCTGGACGTCCTGCGCCACCAGCCCGGCGACGAATGGCGCGCCGTCGTCCCACTGGGAGAGCCACCAGCGGCGCTGGGAGACGGCTGTCTCGAGCACCGACACCGTCTCGGCGTCAGCCAGCCCCCGGGCCGCCAGGTCGTGCAGAACCAACGCCCGGGCGACCAGCAGCGGGTCGTCACCGGTCACATCGGCAATCCTGGCAGGCTGGGGACGTGCCCGCGAAACTCGAGGTGATCGCGCTCCACCAGGCCGACGCCGAGGCAGCCGACGAGGGTGGCGCCGATCGCCTCGAGGTGGTCGGGACGATGGACTACGACGGGCTGTCGCCGGAGCCGGCGCTCGTCAGTGCGATCCACCGGACAACCGGGCTGCCGTTGCGGGTGATGGTTCGGCTGTCAGACGGGTTCAGCACCACCGGTGCGGAGTTGAGCCGGCTGATCGGGCTGGCCGAGGACTACCTGGCGGTCGGCGCGGAGGGGCTGGTGTTCGGATTCCTCGACGCCGACCTGGAGATCGACAGGGATGTCACCGGTGCGCTGTGCGAGGCGATCAGCGGAGTGCCGTGGACGTTCCACCGAGCCATCGACCATGCGCTCGACCACCGGCGTGCCTGGCGACAGGTGCGCCGGCTTCCGGGCCTCGACGCCGTCCTGACCGCCGGCTCGGTCCTCGGTGTCGAGGCCGGCCTGGACGAGCTCACCGCCCGGGCTGCAGCTGACCCGGCCGTAGCGGCGCTGACGATGGCCGGCGGTGGCCTCGCCCCGGAGCATGTGCCATGGCTGGTCCGCGCCGGTGTCCGCCAGTTCCACGTCGGGTCGAGCGTGCGACCCGGTGGGTCGTGGACCAAGTCGCACGTCGACGCCGGGTATGTCCGCTCGTGGCGGACGCTCGTCGACGACGCCGTGACACATCTGGCCGGCTGACCGCGCGATGGCGGTCTTGATCGACCCCCCGAACTTTCCCGGCCGTGGCCGCCTCTGGTCCCATCTGGCCAGCGACACGTCGCTGGAGGAGCTGCATCTGTTCGCCAGCACGGCGGGCATACCGGGCCGTGGGTTTGACCGCGACCACTACGACGTCCCGGCCGACCGCTATCAGGCGCTGGTCGCGATGGGGGCCCGAGCCGTCTCGAGTCGCGACCTCGTCAGCAGGCTGAACCTGGCGGGACTGCGTCGCCGCAAGACCCAGTCGCCGGGGCGGCGGGGCGTGGGCCAGCCGTTGCTGCGCCCCCGCCGGTTGCGGGCCGGTGACACGGTCTCGGTGGTCGCACCGTCCGGGCCGGTGCCTGCTGGCGGGTTGCGGCCCGGGCTTCGGCTGCTTGAGGCCTGGGGGCTGCGTGTGCAGCTGGGTGCGCATGTCCAGGCCAGACATCCCCGGCTGGACTACCTCGCCGCGGCTGACGCGGCGCGAGCCGACGACTTCATGCGGGAGTGGGTGGACCCCGAGGTCGCCGCCGTGTTCGCCGCCCGCGGCGGCTACGGTGCGCAACGTATGGTCGACCTGCTCGACTGGGACGCGCTGGCCGCTGCCGGACCGAAGGTGTTGTGCGGGTTCTCCGACATCACCACCCTGCATCAGGCCTTCGCGTCTCTGCTGGGGATCGCCACCCTGCACGCCCCGTCGGTGTCCTCACTGGCCGAAGCCGACGAGGACAGCGTCGAGCAGCTGCGCCGCACACTCTTCGAGCCGGAGCGCGCAGTCGACCTCATCGGATCCGATCCAGGCCGCCCGCTGGTCGGCGGCGTTGCGGAGGGCGTTCTCGTCGGCGGCAACCTGACCCTCCTTGCCGCCCAGCTCGGGTCCCGCACGAGCCGGCCGGCC
>JBKPNJ010000207.1:0-5563 GCA_046732575.1 Actinomycetota bacterium | reverse complement strand
ATCGTCCGCTCGTCAGATCTCCGCTCGTCAGGAGTTCGCGATGCGGCGGCCCCGACCGATCGCTCCCAGGGTGGCGCGACCGCGACGCCGGCGACGTCGCAGCTGAACGAGGTCGCCGGGGCGACCGTGACGAGGGACAGCGTCGGCCACGGGATCAGCGGCTCCATCGAGTCCGACGTGGCGACCGGCGCCATGAGCTCGCGAGCCCTCGGCCACCGCTTCCCGTGCCCATGACGACCGGATGCAGGCGTAACGGCGACCAGGTCAAGGTCGGCTGTGACTGCTTCGCGGTGCGTCGGCTACGTCACCATCCCGACCGGTCGGACGATCGCTCGACCCCCTCGCGGGTCGGACCGCCGGTGCTGTCAGTGGCATCGCACCGGACCGCCACGGTCGAGGACCTTGCCGTTCACCGCGACGAACCGCCACTCATAGCTCTTCGGGTGAAGAACAAGGCGAAGCACCCCGTGGACGCCGGTGATCCGTCTCTGGCTGTGCGGCCGCACCTCGCCTCGGAACGGATAGGTCCCGATCCCCCCGGTGCCGACCACGAACTCACGAAGACCCGCCGGGCTGGCTGCCCCGGCGGGTGTCTGCCTGGCGAAGCGCTCGTAGTTGTGAGAGTCCCCGTTCAACACCAGGTCGGCACGCCTGCTGTACAGCGGCCACCAGAACGCCGAGACTGTGGCGTCGTCTCCGTTGTGTCCACCGGATGTGAAGCGCGGGCTGTGCCAGTACGCCAGGACACATCGCTTGCGCGCCACCCGGAGGTCGTGCCGGAGCCAGATGCCCTGTGCGGACGTGGCGGTTCGGTCGATATTGGAGTTGAGAGAGATGATGTGCCAGCTCCCGAGGTTGAAGCTGTAGAAGCTGCGCCCGTGTGGACGGGCGGCCGCGCCGAAGTAGGAGAAGTACCCCGCGGCGTTCGGTGTCTCGTACTCGTGGTCCCCCGGGGTCGGACGCGTCCTGCGCTTGAAGCGCCCCCACGTCGGGGCGTAGTACCTGCGGAAGTCGGCGAGGGCGCCGGAGGGGTACTGATGGTCGCCGAGAGTCAGAACTCTGGTGGGATCCAGGCGCAGCACCAGGTTGGACGTGCCTCGCTGGGCCCCGATGCCGGGCGGTGCGATGTCGCCGGCCGCCACCACACTGGGGTCGTGGTGTCGCGCGCTGGTCGTCCAAGGCGCGGATCCGATGGCATAACCCGGCTTCACGACCGCGTGTCCGGTGGCGGCGTGAGACAGCAACATCGCCGACAGGAGCAGACCCGAGCAGACCAGGGACCCGTGCCTCACGGCGCCCGCCACCGGTCGTCCCGTCACCGGTTCGAGGGGGGGTTCCGGCTCACGGTGCGTCTGGCGGCGGTGGCGATACCCGAGCAGAATCCCGCTCCCCACCCGATGTGCATGGCGACGAACGCCAACGGCACATACATGCGGTCCTCTGCACGGCTGAGCTGGCGCTGCGTCCGTACGGATGCGACCGCGAGCGCAGCTGCATACGGGGCCACCATGGCAACCGCCTTCCCGGGGCGACGGAGGCCGAGCAGCGCGCCCACGCCGAGATAGGCCACGAAGGCGGGCGGAGCGAGGTGACGGAGCTGCATGGATTCTGGATGCAGTCGGGCGACGTCGACCTTGCCGCGACCGTACCGGTGGTACTGGCGGTAGAGATCACCGATCGACTGGCGGCTCTGCCACTGGATCACCATGCGGGGGTCGAAGAGAAGCCGCATGCCCGCCTTGCGCAGCCGGTAGTCGAACTCGAAGTCCTCGTTCGCGACGAGGTTCTCGTTCCAGCCGTCGAGCCTGCGGATCAGGTCGACGGGGTAGGCACCGAACGGTAGGTGGTCGACCTCCCGGGTCGTCGTTGCGTGGTGGTACGCAGAGTTGCCGACGCCGAACCGGCTTCCCATCGCGGCGGCGATGGCGCGTCCGGCCGCCGTGCGCCCCACCCCGTCCTTCCGCCCGCCGACGCCGCCCCACGAGCCTTCGCGAAGACGTTCAACCGCTATCCGCACGTAACAGGGGTCCACCGTGGAATGGGCGTCGACACGCACCAGCCACCGACCCCTCGCCTGGCTGACGGCCAGGTTCAGCGACGACGGAATGTTCTGCCGCGGGTTGTGCAGCAGCTCGATCCGTTCGTCGTCGGCCATCCGTTCCTTGACGACCGGCACCGTGCCGTCGGTGGAACCGCCGTCGACGACGATGATCTGGAGGTCGGTGTAGTCCTGCGCGCGAACGGAGTCCAGGCAGCCGCCGATCGACCGCTCCTCGTCGAGCGCCGGGATCACCACTGTGACGAGCTCTTGGGTGGGCAAACGGTCACCTCATGTCATAGAGGGCCACATGTGCTGCCGGGCACGAAACCAGACCGCAGCATACGGTATGGACCGCTCCCCCGATCTGGTGATCTGGATCGCGTTCGGGCTCAACGCAGAGCATGCCGGGGTGTCACCCCCGTCGTCGCGGTGCGCGACGGCCAGGTTGGGGCGTTCCGCCCAATTGTTACACAAAGTGATCTACCGTGTACGTTAAGTCACTTTCGGTGACTTCCCGGTCGGATCACGCAACCGACCCGAATACCAAGTGAGGTGCCGCGATGAGCGGTCATACCAGACGAGATGTCTTCCGGATGGGCTTCGCGGCCGCTGCGGTCGGCGCGACAGGCAAGTGGATGCTCGGCGACCCTGCCTTCGCCAGCGCGGAGGCCGCGCTAGTCGGCTCGGCTCCGTTCATCCCCTACTCTGCCGGCGCGTTCCTGAAGAGCCGGGTGGCAGGCGCCCCGATCGACGCAACCCGCACGGCGAGGTTCCGTTCGTTCATGGCCTCGTACCCCGACCAGAAGGCCTACCCACACCCCCGCATCAACGGGGTCGGCGGAAATGCCTGGGGAACCGCATACGCCATGGGAGTGGCCACCGACCCGGTGTGGAAGCTGACCGGCACGGTACCGACGAAGTGCTCGACGCTGGCGACGAAGGGGTTCCACGCCCCCGAATGGCTGGGCAAGATGTTCAGTGGCACCAACGACTCCCCGTTCTGCGTGATCGATCGCGCTTCCGGCATGACGGTCTTCGCCGCGAATGCCAAGGCCAGCACCAACCACACGATCAGCGTGTCCTCGGTGGGGCTGATGTACCACTCCTCCAACGGCCTGCACTACAAGAACCCGCGCAGCGACGACAGTCGCAACTCCACCAGCAGGGGCCGGATCTCTGAGTCGCTGGTGATTCGCCGCGACCTCGTCGACTACGGCATCGCCAACAACACCGACCTCGGACACGTCCTGGAGATCTTTCTCGCTCTGACCGACGCCCGCGACGGGTTCTGCAACCCGATGGTGGGCTGCGAGGGCAAGAACACCGGAGGCTTCGGCGCCGAAGGCGAGCGCATCGCGATCGCACCATCGGTGGACGTGACCAAGCGCGGTCTGTCCCCGGCCGCTGTGGTCATCGCCCGCACCCTGCAGAACTACGGCTGCTACATCGGCGACAACTCCGGCTCCTCCTCGGCACTCAAGGCGGAGCAGGAGAACACCGTCCGGCCGGTATGGGGCGGGATGCTCAACCAGGACAGCCTGAAGGGCCTGACCTGGAATGACTTCAACGTCGTCACGAGAGGATGGCAGTAAGCCTGGTGCAGCACCGGCTGCACTGTTGTACGGATCCACGGTCCCTCCACGGGTACCGTGGATCCGTGCAGTGGGCCCGGGGACTGGATCGAGTGCGCCACCACGCCCGAAGGCCGCTGGCGCGCACCCCCTATCTCTGGGACGCGGCGATGTGGGTCCGTCCGGGCAAGCGGGCGACGCTGGCCCGCTCCGACACCGCCATCGTCATCGAGGGCTTCCTGCGCTGCGGGAACACCTTCAGCGTGGCCGCCTTCGCGGTCTCCAACGGTCGCGGGCCGCACGTCGCGCGACACCTGCACGGCGGACCACACATCCTGCGCGCCGTCCGGCTCGGCCTTCCGACGATCGTGCTGATCAGGCCGGCCGCCGACGCCGTGTCGTCGTACCTGGTCCGTCGTCCCACACTGACACCCGATGACGCGCTGGTGGAGTACTCCGACTTCTACCGGACGGCCTGGAAAGCGCGGGAGGGCTTCGTGGTAGGTCTGTTCGACCGGGTCGTGTCCGACTTCGGCTCGGTGATCGTCGCGGTGAACCGTCGGTTCGGCACATCGTTCGTGCCCTACGAACCGACCGAGGAGAATCATGCCGCCACGTTCGCCCTCGTCGAGGAGATGAACCGGCTGGAGTGTCTCGGTGAGGTCGTCGAGACGCACGTGGGCCGGCCATCGGAGTATCGCGAGCAGCGCAAGAGCGAGATACGGGAGCTGATGCTGCGGCCGCGGACGCAGGCGCTGCTGCACCGGGCCGACGAACTGTACGACCGCTATGCGACGCTGGCGGCGTCAGTGACGGATGCGACCCGATGAGCCGGGTCCTGCTCGTGGGCAAGGGCGCCCCGGATCGAGGCGGCATACCGAGCTTCCTGGAGACGCTGCGCTCCAGTGAGCTGTCCAGACGCCATTCGGTGACGTTCCTCAACGTCGCCCACAGCGGCACGCCCGAAGGCGGGGAGGCCTCGGCAGGCAACGTGCTCCGGACCCTGCGGGACGCTGTCGCGGTCTGGCGCGCGTCGCGGGGGCATGACATCGTGCACATCCACTCAGCACTCGCGCCGGCGGTCACGGTGCTCCGGGCAGGACTTCTGGCGCTCGCCGCTCGTGCTCGCGGTTGCGGCGTCATCGTGCACGCCCACGGTGGAAACATCGAGACGTGGCTGACCGGGCGGCGCAGCCGCCTGGTCATGCGCACGTCGATGCGCCCGGCTCATCGCGTCGTCGCTGTCTGGTCCGCCGGACAGCGTGCCCTGGCCGGCACCCTGGGCGATGAACGGGTCCGACTCATCGACAACGGCATCGATCCCGACCGCTACAGCGCACCGGAGGCCGCGCACTCCCCGCCACGTGTGCTGTATGTCGGGCTCCTGACCCCGCGCAAGGGAGTGCTCGACCTGCTGGAGGCATCGAGAATGCTCCGGAACGACGGCGTCGAGCACGAGCTGTGGCTGCTCGGGGGCACGCCCGATGAGGGTCCTGCCGCGGCGGTTCCCGTGCTCGAGGCAGCCGAGGGAAGCGCCGTGCTGCTGGGCACTCGCCCCCCCGAGAAGATGCCGGCCGCGTACGCCTCAGCGGATGTCTTCTGTCTGCCCTCCTGGTGGGAGGCCATGCCACTGTCCATCCTCGAGGCGATGGCCGCTGGGCTTCCGGTCGTCGCCACCGACGTCGGCGATGTCAGCCGGGCCGTCGCCGACGGAGAGACCGGCTATGTCGTCCCGGTCAAGTCACCGCAACGGCTCGCTGGAGCGCTCAAGCCGCTCCTCGTCGATCCCGAGCTGCGAACCCGTCTGGGTGTCTCCGCGCGGTCGCGAGCCGAGCATCGCTTCTCGAGCACTGTCACAGCACGTGCGGTGTCCGATCTGTACGCGGACGTAGAGAGAGCTCGCGCGTGACCGTGCTGTGTTATCACTCTGTCCAGCCCGACTGGAGCTCAC
>JBKPNJ010000206.1:0-6112 GCA_046732575.1 Actinomycetota bacterium | reverse complement strand
GTTTCGTCACCTCACTGGGTGACAGCAGTCACACCAGCAACAGGACTGTGCGGACAGCCGGCTGGGGATGGGCTCGTTACCACGCTCCACCGAAGGCGCGGTCGGTGTTGGCATCGACCGCCCGGCAGAGCTCGTCGAGATCGGCGCGCTTCACCTCGGCCATCCGGCGCAGCGTATGCGGGATGAGGTACGACGCGTTCGGCCTTCCCCTGTGCGGCGCTGGTGTCAGGAACGGGGCGTCGGTCTCGACCAGCACCCGGTCCAGCGGGGTCGCCCCCAGTGCCTCACGCAACCGCTCCGCGTTCTTGAACGTCACAGTGCCTGCGAACGACAGGAAGCACCCTCGGTCGACGAACGCGCGGGCGACGGCCGCATCGCCGGAGAAGCAGTGCATGACGACTCGTTCCGGCACTCCCTCCTCATCGAGGATGCGCAGCACGTCTGCGTGGGCGTCGCGGTCGTGGATGACGAGGGTCTTGTCGTGCTCGCGAGCCATCGCGATGTGTGCGCGGAACGACTCGTGCTGCGGTGCCTGCCCCTCGGGCCCGGTGCGGAAGTAGTCGAGGCCGGTCTCACCGACCGCCCGCACCCGGTCGCTGGAGGTGGCGAGGTGCTCGATCTTGCTCAGCGCCTGGTCGAGGCTCCCGGACGCCGCCAGCCGCGGCGCCTCGTTGGGGTGCAGCGCCACCCCGGCCACGATCGCGTCGTGCTCGGATGCGACGTCGACCGCCCATGCCGCCCCCGCGAGGTCGCAGCCGATCTGGACGATACGAGTAACCCCTACCGAGGCGGCGAGCCGCACGGCGTCGGCGGTCCGCAACCAGTCGCCATCGGCTCCGTCGGCGATGTCGAGGTGGCAATGGGTGTCGGCCACCGGCGAGGGAAGGCCCGACGGTGGCTCCGGCCGCTGCAGGTCGCGTCGCCGGCCACCATCGCTGGCAGCGCGGGTGCGCAACGGTCCGCCGGTCATCAGCCCGTTTCGGCCCGTGCCTCGAGTCGGGCCAGCTCCTCGTCCACGACCGAAGCATCGAGCTTCGCGTACACCGGGGTCGGTGACCGGACCGGCGTACCGACCTTGACGGGAACCGACTCCCATCGACCGTCGACCCGGTAGTCACCGGTGATGACGGGATAGGCAGCGCCGCCGTCGAGGTCGTCCACCTCATCGATCCTTGGTTGCGCCGCCCACGTGCCCGTCCCGCCCAGCAGCTCGTGCACCGTCTGTGACGAGAACGGCAGGAACGGCGTCAGGATCGCCTTGCAGTCGTCGACGGCCTGCGCGGCGACATGCAGCACTGTCCGCATCCGGTCCGGGTCGGTGTTCTTGAGCTTCCACGGCTCCTGGCGGGACAGGTAGCTGTTCGCTTCGGCGACGACCCGCATCGCCTCCTGCACGGCCGACTTCTGCCGGTGCCGTTCGATCAGGCCACCCACTGTCGAGAATCCCCCGGCCGTCGCCGACAACAACGCGCGGTCCTCATCGTTGACGGCGTCGCCGGGAGGTATCTCGCCGACGTTGGCCGCCAGCAGGCTCACGGTCCGGTTGACCAGGTTTCCCCAACCGGCGACGAGCTCGTCGTTGTTGCGCCGCACGAACTCAGACCAGGTGAAGTCGGTGTCCTGGGACTCAGGCCCGGCCACGCTCATGAAGTAGCGGAGGGCGTCGGGACTGTAGCGCTCGAGGACGTCGCGGACGTAGATACCCACACCACGGCTGGACGAGAACTTCTTGCCCTCCATGGTGAGGAACTCGCTGGAGACGACTTCGGTCGGCAGCTGCAGGTCACCGAATGCACCGGGCTCGCCGCCCCGAGAACCCCGCCCGTCGTAGCCGAGGAGCTCGGCCGGCCAGATCTGAGCGTGGAACGTGATGTTGTCCTTGCCCATGAAGTAGTACGAGGCAGCCTCCGGATCGCACCACCAGGCCCGCCACGCATCGGGATCGCCGCTGCGCCGGGCCCACTCGACCGACGCCGACAGATAGCCGATCACGGCGTCGAACCACACGTACAGTCTCTTGTTCGGGTTGTCGCGCCAGCCGTCGAGCGGAACCGGGATGCCCCAGTCGATGTCACGCGTCATCGCCCGCGGTCGGAGGTCCTCCAGCAGGTTGAGGCTGAACGTCAACACGTTCGGCCGCCAGTCCTTCCTGGTGCGCAGCCACGCCGACAGTGCGTCCGCGAGCGCCGGGAGGTCGAGGAAGAAGTGCTCAGTCTCGACGAACACCGGCACCTCACCGTTCACCCGGCTGCGGGGGTTGCCCAGGTCGGTCGGATCGAGCTGGTTGCCGCAGTTGTCGCACTGGTCACCGCGAGCGCCGTCGTAGCCGCAGATCGGACAGGTGCCCTCGATGTAGCGGTCCGGCAGGGTCCGCCCGGTCGACGGCGAGATGGCACCCATCGTGACCTTCGGGATCATGTAGCCGTTCTTGTGCAGGGTCGTGAACATCTCCTGGGCGACCGAGTAGTGGTTCGGCGTCGTCGTGCGGGTGAAGAGGTCGTACGAGAGCCCGAGCGCATGGAGATCCTCCACGATGACCCGGTTGTAGCGGTCTGCGAGCACACGCGGTGCGACGGCCTCCTGCTCGGACTGCACGAGGATCGGAGTGCCGTGCTCGTCGGTCCCGCTCACCATCAGCACGTCATGACCAGCCATCCGCATGTAGCGGCTGAAGATGTCGGCGGGGATCCCGAACCCCGAGACGTGCCCGATGTGGCGGGGGCCGTTGGCGTAGGGCCAGGCCACCGCGGTGAGGATGTGGCGGGTCATGCCGTCGATCCTATTTGGCGCAAGGGCTGTGGCTCGACCGGTTTGTCAGCCGGGGGCGTGGACCAGGTTGTACACCTCGCGCTTCGACAGCTCCGCTGCGCGCGCGACTGACGCGATCGCATCCTTTCGGCTGAGTCCGCCGGCCTCAGCGGCTGCGACCGCCGCCAGCAGCGCCTCCGGTTCCTGCGGGACCGCCGGACCGGCCGGCGCACCGCCGACGACTATGGTCACCTCGCCCCGGACGCCTTCGGCCGACCACTCGACGAGTTCCGCGAGGCTCCCCCGACGGACCTCCTCGTGCGTCTTGGTCAGCTCACGGCAGACGGCGGCCGGACGCTCAGATCCGAACGCCTCGGCCATCGCGCCGAGGGCGACGTGGGTGCGGTGCGGCGCCTCGAAGAACACCATCGTCCGGCGCTCGCTGGCAAGGCCGGCGAGGTGACGGGAGCGAACCCCTGGCCTACGCGGGAGGAAGCCCTCGAAACAGAAGCGATCGACCGGGAGCGCTGACAGGGCGAGCGCGGTCAGGACCGCTGACGGCCCGGCCACCGCGGTGACGGTGATGCCCTCACCGGCCGCCGCCGCGACCAGCCGGAAACCAGGGTCCGAGACGCTGGGCATGCCTGCGTCGGTGACGAGGACCACCCTCTTGCCCTCGAGGAGCGCCGCGAGCAGGACCGGCGTGCGGGCGGCCTCGTTGCCCTCGAAGTACGAGACGACGCTGGCGCGGACATCGACGCCGAGTGCGGCCACGAGCCGGCGGAACCGTCGAGTGTCCTCGGCCGCGATGACGTCCGCCCAGGCCAGCTCGTGGACCAGGCGGGGCGGCGCGTCCTCGATCCGGCCGATCGGGGTCGCGGCAAGGACCAGCGTGCCTCGGTCCGCCCCCGGTTCACCCGCCCCGGAGGCAGAGGTCGGGCCATTCGTGTTCACCGGCCAATGATCGCAGGGTACGTACGATGGCCGGCGTGGCGATGACGACCCGGTCGGCCGGCGCCGAGCCCCTTGGCCGAACCGGAGAGGGACGGGTCCTCCCAGCCCGGACGCGTCGCCTGTCGCCGGTGCTCCACTCCGCCGATCGACGCAACGGCTGGATCGCCACGGCGAGCGTCACGCTGCTGTCCTTCCTGCTCCGGATCTGGCACATCGGCCAGCCACCGACGATTCTCTTCGACGAGACGTACTACGCGAAGAACGCCTACGCGCTGATGACCCACGGGTATTCGCTGGCCTTCGTCGACGACGCCAACGACCGCATCCTGGCCGGCAACACCAGCCACCTCTTCCTCACCACTCCGGAGAAGATCGTCCATCCCGAGGTGGGCAAATGGATGATCGCGGCCGGGGAGGCAGTCCTCGGGTTGAACGCGACCGGCTGGCGCGTCTCCTCCGCAGTGGTGGGAGCACTCACTGTCCTCATGCTGATCCGGCTCGTCCGGCGGATCACCGGATCGACAATGCTCGGCTGCGTGGCCGGCGTGCTCTTGAGCCTCGACGGCCTGTCGTTCGTGATGTCGCGCCTGGCGCTGCTCGACGGGTTCCTGACGTTCTGGCTGCTGGCGGCCGTGACCTGCCTCGTCCTCGACCGGGACTGGGGGCGGAAGCGACTCGCCCGGGTGGCCGCGGCTGCCCCCCCGCGTCTTGGCGGATTCGGTCCGCTGCTGTTCCTCCGGCCCTGGCGGATCGGTGCCGGTGTCTGTTTCGGCCTCGCCTGCGGGACGAAGTGGAGCGCTCTCTACGTCCTGGCCGCGTTCGGTCTGCTCATGTGGGCGTGGGACTCCGGGGCGCGCCGCACGCTGGGCCTGCGCCACCCCACGCTCAAGGCCTTCGTCGTCGATGCGCTCCCGAGCACTGTGTCGGTGCTGCTGGTCGCGTTCGTTGTCTATGTGCTGACGTGGACCGGCTGGCTGTTGCATGCCGGCGAGTTCGAGCAGGCGTTCGGTGCGCACTGGGGGACGTACTGGAAGCACGACGCCCATGGGTTCCTCCCGGAGACGATCCAGTCACTGCGCTCGTTGTGGCACTACCACATCGATCTCTACGACTTTCACACCGGAGTCCCGGATCCGAACAACGACCAGTGGACGATCAACAATGCCACCCACCCTTACCAGTCCCATCCCGGCGGTTGGCCGATTCTCAACCGGCCCGTCGGTGTCGACGCGCAGCTGGACATCAAGCCCGGTGACCAGGGCTGCGTGTCATCGACGACCTGCCTGCGCCAGGTGCTGCTGCTCGGGACACCCGTGCTGTGGTGGGGCGGCACCGTCGCGCTGATCGTCTCCTTCGCATTCTGGCTCGGCCGACGTGACTGGCGCTACGGCCTCGCCCTCACCGGCTATCTCGCGGCCTGGCTGCCATGGTTCCGTTACGACCAGCGGCCGATCTTCTCCTACTACGCCGTCGCCATGGCCCCGTTCATGGTGATCGCGGTAACGCTGGTGATCGGCGCGATCATCGGGCCGCCTGAGGCGCATCACCGGCGCCGCATGCTGGGAACGGCATTCGCCGGAACCTTTGTGCTGCTGGTGATGATCAACTTCGCCTACTTCTATCCGATCTACGCCGACTGGACGATCAGCCGCGCAGCATGGCTGCACCGAATGTGGTTCGCTGAGTGGATCTGAGCGTTCGCTGCAGGCGGTTCTCAGACTCGCGGAGCCAACAGCAGGTTGCCTCCGGCCCGTGGGCAACAACATGGCCCTCGGGCAGTACACGTCCCGGCACTTGGATGAGGCGCTCCCTCTCGTGCGGGTGGTTGCGGGGGTACCCGTCTTCAGGGCTGGGGGTGCGGGTTTGAAGTAGGTGTTGCGGAGGGGTTTGTGCTGGGGGTCGATCCAGGCCGGCGGGATCACGACGGGGTGGGTTTCACACCGGGACGGCGCATGGACTCGCGAACTACCACCATTTCTGATCCGGACGGAGACGGCCCCGGCGTTGCGGGGGAACAACGCCGGGGCCTAGGTCGCCTCGGCTCCTGCGACAAGGCAACCCTTCAGAGGGCTTATGCCCCTCCGTCACCGGCGTCAAACATTCTGTGGCGTCTCGGCCGAGTCGGTCCTGACACGGGCAACCGTCGACAGTCGCGTTCCCCCTACCTCGCGGGTAGTCCTGTCCGGCATTTGACCTGATTGGAGCGCTATGGCGCAAGTGAATGGGCGGGACGTTCCGGGTGAGGAACCCGAGCAGGTCGCGCAGAACCGGCGGCCCCGGCGCTCGCTGTAGAACGCCGGGGCCTGGGTCGTCTTGGCCCGAGACGCGTAGACGACCGTGGCCGGGCGGTGCCCCCGGTTCTGCCGGGTGAAACCTTCACCGGCGGGACCCGGCCGAGCCTCTGCACATA
>JBKPNJ010000205.1:0-15301 GCA_046732575.1 Actinomycetota bacterium | reverse complement strand
GCCACCGTGTCAGTGACGACGTCGAGCTCGCCGGCGGCGATCGTCGCGTACGACGTGACCCATCCGGTCAGCTCGAACTCCGCCACACCGAAGCCCGAGCGCGAGCGGTACGCCTCATCGAGGGTCTCCGCGTGGTAACTGACCGGCCGCCCCAGCGCCGCGGACAGCGCATCCGCAGCCTCGGCGAGCGTCAGTGTCCGGGGGCCGGTGAGGTCGAGCGTCGTTCCATCATGGGCTGGGTCGGTCAGTACGACGGCGGCGACGTCTGCGACGTCGTCTCGTGCCACCGGCGCGAGGCGACCATCGCCCGCCGGGCCGCGAATGACCCCGTCCGATCCCACGAACTCCGGGATGAAGTCGAGGTAGATGCTGTTGCGAAGGAACACGTGGCTGACCCCGGTCGCACGAATGTGTTCCTCGCTATGGAAGTGGTCACGGGCGAAGGTGAACGTGGCGTCTGGCCCCGCGCCGATGAACGACGTGTACACGATGCGTGTCACGGCCGCCACCGCGGCATCGACAGCCGGGATGTGCTGGTCGACCCGGCGCGGGTGCTCGGAGGCGGACACCAGCAGGAGCGTCTCGATCCCGTCCAGCGCCGCGCGAATCCCCGCCGTGTCGTCGTACCCGGATGCCGTGACGATCCTCGCTCCGTCCGACGGCGGGTCGCGCGTGACGTCCGGTCCGGGGGATGGATAGTAGTGTTCGAACCCTCACAGAGAGGCATCACCGTGAAGACATTGCTCATCATTCTGGTCATCGTCGTCATCGTCCTCGTTGTGTTGGCACTGGTTCGTCGCCGGGGGTAAGTCGCAGGGCCGTGTGCACCAGCCAGACGCGTCGCGGCCGCCTGAAGGTTGCCGCGACCCGATGCAGGGTTGAGGATGTCGTGGGCGTGCGACCTGATGGGCGGGAGAACGCTGGTGCCTGGAGACGATGCGGCGTCGGTGAGCGACCGCATCGCCACGTGGCCCAACCTGATCAGCGTCGCGCGGCTGCTCGGCGTGCCACTGTTCTTGTGGCTGGTGCTGGGGCCACAGGCCGACGGCTGGGCGATCGTCGTCCTGATGCTCGCGGGGGTCACCGACTACCTCGACGGGAAGCTTGCCCGCAAGCTCAACCAGGCAACGAAGTTGGGCCGCATACTCGACCCAGTGGCGGACCGGCTGTACATACTCGCTGTTGTCATCGGACTCGCCCTGCGAGAGATCATTCCCTGGTGGCTGGCAATTCTCCTTCCGCTGCGTGACGTCTTCTTGTTCTCACTCGTACCGTTCCTACGCACGCGTGGTGTCAATGCGCTTCCCGTGCACTTCCTCGGCAAGACCGCGACCGCCGCTCTGCTCTATGCGTTCCCACTCCTGCTCATCTCCGACGGCTCCGGCTGGCTGGCCAAGCTCGCGGGGGTTGTCGGCTGGGCGTTCACGATCTGGGGTTGCGCTCTGTACTGGTGGGCCGGGGCACTGTACGGATGGCAGGCTCGTCAACTGCTTCGCGACACGGACCCGGTGCCACCCAAACGCTGATCCGCGGCTTCGAGAACGCGTGCGACGATAGGCGGATGCCGCAGGAACGCGAGGTGGAACGCGCTCACACGGATCCGGCGACGTTGCCCCCTCGCGACCCCGCCCAGTCGCTTCTGACCCATCTGATGACCGACACGCTGGACGAGGACTATGCCTACGTAGCACGCCAAAAGGCCGACTCCGGCCTCGGACTCCCGACCGGCGACGAGCGGGATCGGCGACTTCCGTTGGCGCTGATGCTTGTCCTGCTCCTGTTCGGCGGCCTGGTGGTCACCGCGGCGTTGCAGACGGCCCGGACCCGCCCCGAGACACTGCGGGAGCGCGATCAGCTGGTGAGTGAGATCCACACCCGAAGTGCCGCGCTCGACGAGCTGCGATCGGAGACCTCGACTCTCAAGCGCACGCTCGAGCGGCTGCAGAACCGGGTCATCGAGGAGGCCGACGAGCGGCAGGCGCTGTCCAGCCGGATCCAGCGCCTCGGTGTCAGCGCGGGCACCGTTGCGGTGACCGGTCCGGGCGTCGAGGTGGTCACCGACGATGCGCCGGGGGCCACCACCCAGAGCGGAAAGGTCCTCGACGTCGACCTGCAGACACTCGTCAACGGGTTGTGGGCATCCGGGGCGGAGGCCGTTGCCATCAACGGGAACCGCCTCAGCAGCCTCACCGCCATTCGAGCGGCGGGAGAGGCGATCACTGTCGACTACAGGTCACTGACGCCGCCGTACGTCATCGATGCGATCGGAGACCCTGACACACTCCCCGCTCGCTTCATCGACACCCAGTCGGGCCAGACCTGGCTGGACCTGGAGGCCAACTTCGGAATCCGTTTCGACATGTCACCCAAGGAGAACCTGACGTTGCCTGCCGATCCCGCTGTCGATCTGTCGTTCGCGAGCGTGGAGACCGGTCCGCGGTGATCGCTGCTCTGGGGCTGGTGCTCGGCATCGTGCTAGGGCTCGTCTTCGAACCGTCGGTCCCGGTCTCGTTGCAGCCGTACCTACCGATCGCCGTGGTGGCGGCGCTGGATGCGATGTTCGGCGGACTGAGAGCCTTCCTCGACGGCATCTTCGACGACAAGGTGTTCGTGGTGTCCTTCATCGCGAACGTCCTGATCGCCGCGCTGATCGTCTACCTGGGCGACCAGCTCGGCGTCGGCGGTCAGCTGTCCACCGGCGTCATCGTCGTGCTGGGGATCCGAATCTTCTCGAACGTGGCGGCGATCCGCCGGCACATCTTCCACGCCTGATCCCATGAACGACGACTCGCGAGACTCCGGACGTCAGCGGCTGATGAGCGCCATGCGACCCGGTGCGTCGCGCGCAAGTGCCGTGGTCGCGGTGCTGCTGGCACTGCTCGGCTTCGCCGCGGTGGTGCAGGTGCGGGTCAACGACGCTGACACCGACTTCAGCGGCGCGCACCGGCAGGATCTCGTCGAGCTGCTCGACTCGCTGGACGCCGCGGCGCAGCGGGCCCAGTCGGAGATCTCGGACCTGCAGCAGACGCAGCGCAGCCTCGAGACACATGCGGATGCCAACCTGGTCGCGCTGGAGGCGGCTCGTCGCCAGGTCGAGACCCTGGGGATCCTGGCCGGCACGCTCCCGGCCGTCGGACAGGGAGTGCGCATCACGATCGACGACCCGAGCGGCGCCGTAGGATCCTCCACCCTCGTCAACGCGATCGAGGAACTGCGTGACGCGGGAGCGGAGGCGATCGAGATCAACGACCGGGTTCGGCTGGTCGCCGAAACCGCCGTGGTGGACGCGGACAGCGGCGTCACGGTTGATGGTGTCGAGCTGCGCGCCCCGTACGTCATCGACGCGATCGGCTCTTCGCACACACTCAGCAATGCGGTGGTCTTCCCCGGTGGGCTCGGCGACGAAGTCGAGGCGTTCGGTGGCACCGTCAAGGTTGAGGAGCTCCCCGACGTAGAGGTCAGCGCCTTGCACACGCCGAAGGAGCCTCAGTACGCTCAGCCGACATCAGGCAGCGGGGGCTAGGGTCGCAGCAGACGCCGTCGCGGAACCCGTCCACCCCAGGAGCGCCCGTGTATCCCGATGACCTGAAGTACACCGCCGAACACGAGTGGGTGCGTTCTCCGGGGGAGTCGGAGGGGAGCGTGCGGGTCGGAATCACCGACTTCGCCCAGGACGCGCTCGGCGACATCGTCTACGTCGACTTGCCCGAGGTCGGTGCCGAGGTCGAGGCCGGGGGGCCCATCGGCGAGCTGGAGTCGACGAAGAGCGTCAGCGACCTGTACGCGCCGATAGCGGGTACCATCTCAGCGCGTAACGCCAACCTCGACCAGTCGCCGGATCTGGTCAACACCGACCCCTACGGTGAGGGCTGGATCGTGGAGATCACGCCGACCGACCCGTCCTCTCTCGAGACGCTGCTCGATGCCGCGGAGTACCAGACGCAGGTCGAGGAGAGCTGACCGGCTGGCCCTGCGCCCTCCGGTTCTGACGACAACGGCCCGCGGGGTTTGACCCACGCCATCCCGCGACATAGGTTCACCACACCAGGCGTCAGCCTCAACTGACGCTTCAGGGTTCACTCGGGGAGGCCGGCAATGCCGTTTTGCACCCAATGCGGGCACGAGAATCCTGACCAGGCGCGATTCTGCTCGCAGTGCGGCAGCAAGATGCAGCCGGAGCGCCCCGCGGACACCACGACCACTATCTCGTTCGGTTCGTCCTCCGAAGCCGATGCCGACCGGGTCGATGCGCCGGAGCTCAGCGCGGCCGATGCGGCAGCCATCGAGGCACTCCCGCCGGGAAGCGCACTGCTGGTGGTCCAGCGCGGACCGAGCGCAGGCAGCAGGTTCCTGCTCGACACCGACGAGGTCACCGCCGGCCGCCACCCGGACAGCGAGATCTTCCTCGACGACGTGACTGTCTCCCGGCGCCACGCCGTGTTCCGCCGGACCTCGGACGGCTACCTGGTCGCCGACGTGGGCAGCCTCAACGGCACGTACGTCAACCGGGACAGGATCGACGAGGTGCTGCTGTCGGGGGGCGACGAGGTGCAGATCGGCAAGTACCGCCTGGTCTACTTCGCCGGACAGCCCGGGGTATCCGCTCGGTGACGGCTGCACTGCCCGCGCGGTCACGACTGAGCATCGGCGAGGTACTCGGTGAACTGCGAGCCGACTTCCCCGACGTGACGATCTCGAAGATCAGGTTCCTGGAGGCCGAGGGCCTGGTTGAGCCGGAGCGCACCACGTCGGGATATCGCAAGTTCTCCCGCGACGACATGCGCCGCCTGCGCTACATCTTGACCGCTCAGCGGGAGCACTACCTGCCGTTGAAGGTGATCAAGGAGCACCTCGAGGCGATGGACCGCGGTCTGGAACCACCCGAGGTGCCAGGCGGAGGCCCCCCCCGGGTGCCGATGATGCTGCTCAGCGAGGCCGGGTATCCCACCGCCGAGGCGTTCAAGGTCGACGCAACCGAGCTGCGGCTCTCCCGCACCGAGCTGATCGATGCAGCGGGGATCGACGACGCGCTGCTGTCGGCGATCGAGGGGTACGGGCTGGTGCGCACCCGTACCGGCTCCGAGCACTACGACGGCGACGCGCTGCTGGTCGCCAAGACCGTGGCAGAGCTGGCCGCGTTCGGGCTCGAGCCCCGGCACCTGCGCGCGTTCAAGACCGCCGCGGACCGCCAGGTCGGTCTCTTCGAGCAGGTGGTGACGCCGTTGCTCCGTCAACGCGACCCTGCAGCCAAGGCCCGCGCGGCGGACGTCCTCACTGAGCTCGCCGCAGCATCGGTGCGACTCCACGCGACGCTGGTCAAGATAGGGCTTCGCTCGTCGCGATGAGCGATGTCGTGCCGCGTCAGCCGAGAGGACCATCGGGGGTAGGGTGGTCAACGTGCGCGAAGTAGATGTGGTCGGTGTCCGCGTCGAGATGCCGTCGAACCAGCCCATCGTCTTGCTCCGCGAGGCCGCGGGAGATCGTTACCTTCCGATCTGGATCGGCGCGGTCGAGGCCACCGCGATCGCCTTCGCCCAGCAGGGAGTCGTACCGCCTCGGCCACTGACCCATGATCTGCTCAAGGATCTCCTGGCCGCGCTGCAGCAGGAGCTGTCCGAGGTTCGCATCACCGAGGTCAAGGACGGGGTGTTCTACGCGCTGCTGGTCTTCGCCTCAGGGGTGGAGGTGAGCGCCCGCCCGTCCGACTCGATCGCGCTGGCACTGCGCACGGGCGCGCGGATCTACTGCTCCGAGGACGTGCTCGCCGAAGCCGGGCTCGCCGTACCGGAGGAGCAGGAGGAGGAGGTCGAGAAGTTCCGCGAGTTCCTCGACCAGGTGACTCCGGAGGACTTCCTCCCTCCGCCGCACTAGCTGCTCAGCGAGCCGGTCGGACCCGGGCGGCGACCCGCTGAATCTCGCGGACCGGGAGGTCGACCGGGGCCGCAAAACCCTCGACCTCAACCTCTACGTGAGACTTCAGACACGTACGAGGTTTGGTCCCGACGTCGTTGACGCGCCATCGCCTGCGTCCTAACGTGGGCCTGGAAACGTTCAACACTGTAACTCCACGCCTGCAACTCCTCGTGGAGCGCCCCGGGACGGACCCCAACGCATCGGAGGTCGGCGTGGTAGGCAACGGCGAGA
The DNA here is from genome assembly GCA_046732575.1 of Actinomycetota bacterium. Lineage (GTDB taxonomy): Bacteria > Actinomycetota > Actinomycetes > Propionibacteriales > Nocardioidaceae > JBKPNJ01. Next base: position 9,157 of record JBKPNJ010000205.1, on the reverse strand, counting down.
AGTCGGCGGCGGTCACAGACGCCGCAGGTCGCCAGCCCAGCGACGCGGCCCAACAGGCCGCGCACGACCAGGGCTTGCTGTTCGCCGACGACGTGTCGCCGCTGCCCGACGATGTGGGCTACCGGGGCCCGACCGCGTGCAGTGCAGCAGGCATCACCTATCGACAGCTGGACTACTGGGCTCGCACCGGGCTGGTTGAGCCGACGGTGCGGTCGGCGACCGGCTCCGGCACCCAGCGGCTGTACTCGTTCCGTGACGTGCTGCTGCTGAAGATCATCAAGCGGCTCCTGGACGCCGGCGTCTCCCTGCAGCAGATCCGCGCGGCAGTGCACCATCTACGCGAACGCGGTACCGACGACCTGACACGTGTCACGCTGATGAGTGACGGAGCCAGCGTCTACGAGTGTCACTCCAGTGAAGAGGTCATCGACCTGCTGCAGGGCGGACAAGGTGTGTTCGGCATCGCCATCGGCGGGGTGTGGCGCGAGATCGAGGGTTCCTTGGCCGACCTTCCGAGTGAGCGAGCGGACCACCCCGGCGACCATCCCAGCGATGAGCTCGCGCTGCGTCGCCGATCCCGGCTGACCGGCTGATCCTGGTAGGTTCGGCAGTGCTGTCGACGCCGTGCGGGAGAGTTCATCCCAAGCCGCTGAGTTCCCGGCGCTGGGTGTGACGCCGAAGGGGCAATTCCTCCCCGGAACCTCTCAGGCGAGCGGACCGCGTGGTCGAGGCAACTCTGAAGCGGTATCCGAACCGCGACAGAGGGGGAGGCTCGTATCGACGTCTGGGAGCCTCCCATGAGCGACCGTCCAAGCCTCTCCGCGCTCGATCACAGCGTGCCCTTCGCCTCGCGCCACATCGGCCCCGCGGCCGACGAGATGGAGAAGATGCTCGAAGTCGTCGGCTTCTCCTCGCTGGAGGAGCTGGTGGACGCGGCGGTCCCCGGCCGAATCCGTGATCAGGAACCGCTCGACCTTCCGGCGGCTCTGACCGAGAGCCAGGCGCTGGCGACGCTGCGCCACCTCGCATCCCGCAACCGTCCGAAGGCCGCGATGATCGGCCTCGGCTACTACGGCACGATCACTCCCGCCGTGATCCGGCGCAACGTCCTTGAGAACCCCTCCTGGTACACCGCATACACCCCGTACCAGCCAGAGATCTCGCAGGGCCGGCTCGAGGCGTTGCTGAACTTCCAGACGATGGTCGCCGACTTGACCGGGCTGGCGACTGCCAACGCCTCACTGCTCGACGAGGCGACGGCCGTGGCCGAGGCGATGACGTTGACGCGCCGCGCGAACAAGGCGCATGCCGGCGGCACCTTCGTCCTCGACTCCGATGCCCTTCCGCAGACGATCGCGGTGGTGCGTACCCGTGCCCAGGCGATGGACATCCCGGTGACCGTGGCGAAGCTCGACGAGGGCCTGCCCGACGATGACATCTGCGGAGTCCTGATCCAGTACCCCGGGGCGTCGGGTCGGGTCCGCGATCTTCCCCGGCTGCTGGAGGAGTCGCGCGAGCGCGGCGCGATGACCGTGGTGGCGGCAGACCTGCTGGCGCTCACGCTGCTGGTGTCTCCAGGTGAGCTCGGCGCGGACATCGCCGTGGGTTCAAGCCAGCGGTTCGGCGTGCCCCTGTTCTACGGCGGCCCGCACGCCGCGTTCATCGCTGTGCGCAACGGTCTGGAACGCCACCTGCCTGGCCGGCTGGTCGGAGTCAGCGTTGATGCGTACGGGCGGCCGGCCTACCGACTGGCCCTGCAGACCCGCGAGCAGCACATCCGCCGGGACAAGGCGACGTCCAACATCTGCACTGCCCAGGTTCTCCTCGCGGTGGTCGCCGCGATGTACGCCGTCTACCACGGTCCGCAGGGACTGCGTGAGATCGCCTACCGTATCCACCGTTACGCGGCTGTTCTCGCCGGCGGGCTGCGTCGAGCCGGCGTCGCGCTGGAGACCGAGGAGTTCTTCGACACAGTCGTCGCACATGTACCCGGTCGGGCCGACGAGGTGGTGGCATCCGCCCGCGACAACGGCGTCCACCTGCGTCGGGTCGACGCCGATCGGGTCGGGATCTCTACGGGCGAGCCCACCACTGCCGACGACGTGCGGGCCGTCTGGTCGGCGTTCGGGATCCACGACGACCTCGTCGACGACGTCGACGCGACCACCGATGACTGCCTACCCGCACATCTGGTGCGGACCTCGGCGTACCTCACTCACCCGGTGTTCCACGAGCACCGCTCGGAGTCGGCGATGCTCCGATACCTCAGACGACTCTCCGGACGCGACTATGCGCTGGACCGGGGGATGATCCCGCTGGGTTCGTGCACGATGAAGCTCAACGCGACCGCCGAGATGGAGCCCATCAGCTGGTCGGGATTCGCCGACCTGCATCCGTTCGCCCCGCCGCAGGACTGCGAGGGCTACCGGGAGCTGATCGGTCAGCTCGAGAGGTGGCTGGCCGAGGCCACCGGCTACGCCAGGGTCTCGGTCCAGCCCAACGCCGGGTCCCAGGGTGAGCTGGCCGGTCTGCTGGCGATCCGTGCCTTCCACGCGGCCAACGGTGAGCCGGACCGCGACGTGTGCCTGATCCCCTCCAGCGCGCACGGCACGAACGCCGCCTCGGCGGTGATGGCCGGGATGCGCGTGACGGTCGTGAAGGCCGCCGACGACGGCAGTGTCGACCTCGAAGACCTGCGGACCAAGTGTGGCGAGCTCGGCGGGTCACTCGCCGCCATCATGGTGACGTACCCATCGACGCACGGGGCTTACGAGGACGGGATCACCGACCTGTGCGAGATCGTGCACGCTCACGGTGGGCAGGTCTACGTCGACGGGGCGAACCTCAACGCGCTGCTCGGGCTGGCCCGGCCTGGAGCGTTCGGCGGAGACGTCTCTCACCTTAACCTGCACAAGACCTTCTGCATACCGCACGGCGGGGGCGGTCCCGGTGTGGGCCCGATAGCGGTGGCCGAGCACCTCGTGCCGTACCTGCCGGGCCACCCGATGCACCCCTTCGATGGAGGTCGGCACGATGTGGGCCCGGTCAGCGCCTCGCCGTACGGCTCGGCGGGCATCCTGCCGATCTCGTGGGCGTACATCGCGATGATGGGGGGTCCCGGCATGACGAGGGCCACCTCGGTGGCCGTTCTCTCGGCCAACTACATCGCCAAACGGCTGGCCGAGCACTTCGCGGTCCTTTACACCGGCCACGGCGGGCTGGTGGCACACGAGTGCGTCCTCGATGTGCGGGCGCTGACGAGGTCCACCAAGGTGAGCGTGGACGACGTCGCCAAGCGGTTGATCGACTACGGTTTCCACGCGCCGACGATGAGCTTCCCGGTCGCGGGGACCTTGATGGTCGAGCCCACCGAGTCCGAGGATCTCGCCGAGCTCGACCGGTTCTGCGACGCGATGATGGCGATACGAGCCGAGATCGCCGAGCTCGCCGAGGGCGTCGTGCCGATCGAGGAAAGCCCGCTGCGTCACGCACCGCATACGGCGATCGAGGTCACCGGCGACTGGGACCGCTCATACTCGCGCCAGCGGGCCGCGTTCCCGGCCGGCGTCACCGGTGACAAGTACTGGCCCCCGGTGGCCCGGGTCGACCAGGCCTATGGGGACCGGCACCTGGTGTGCGCCTGTCCACCGCCCGAGGCGTTCGAATGACGGTGCGGCGGGCCACGGCGACGCCGTACCGCACCTGAGCCGTCGGCCCCTCGGCATGGCCGACGTCAGCTGGCCTGGCTGACCGACGACATGTTGAAGTCGGGGATACGCAGTGCGGGCATCGACGTCCGGCTGAAGTAGTCGCCCCACTCGCGCGAGATCGCCGGGGCCGACGCGGTCGCCGAGCTGAACCGGTTGAGCAGGTCGACCGGGGACTCGTTGAAGCGGAAGTTGTTCACCGCCGCCGTCACCTCACCGTGCTCGACCAGATAGACCCCGTCGCGGGTGAGCCCGGTGAGGAGCAGCGTCTGCTCGTCGACTGCACGGATGTACCACAGGCAGGTCAGCAGCAGTCCGCGATCGGTACGGGCGATCTCGTCGTCTATTGTTCCGACCGCGCCGTCGATCTCGAGCACGAGGTTGTCCACCGGGGGCGTGAAGGGCAGGCCGGTGACCTCTGCCGACTCGCGAGTCTGCAGCAGCGCCGCCAGCCGCCCATCGGTCACCCACTCCGTCCGCGCCACGGGGAGCCCGTTGTCGAACACGCTCGACGCGGCCGAGGACACCGCGGCGGTGATGAACGGCTCGCACTCCAGGCCCGGGTAGGCCGGATCGGAGAAGATCTGGACTCCCGGCTTCATGATCTGCTCGCCAACCCGCGTCCCGCCTCCTGGCCTGGAGAACACCGACCGGCCGTCGTCGGCGTCTCGGGCGGCCGCCGTCCAGTAGGCATAGATCTGCAGGTCCGCGGTCGCCGTGGGCGGAAGGATCGTCTCGTACCGACCGGCGGGCAGGTCGACGTGTCGGTCGGCCCAGCCGAGACGGCGGGTGAGCTCAGCGTCGAGCGACAGCGCGTCGACGTCGCGGAAGTCGCGGGTGGCGGCTCCGACCCAGGCCGACGTGGTGAGCGCCGCATCCTTGGCCGTGATGCCGACGTGGCCGGTCGGCTGCTCGTGGCGCAGCCGCAGCCCGGTGGACGATCCCAGGTAGGTCGTGGTCATGTCGTGCTCGACATATCCATAGAGCACCCGCTTCGAGTCGCGCGCCCGGCCGAAGGCCTCCCCGAGACCGGTGGCGAAGTCGGTGAAGATGTCGATCGACGTCTCGCCTGGCTCCTGCTCCCAGTCGTCGGCGGCTCCGCCGCCCGCCAGCGGGTTCGCATCAGGCGCCGGCCCCGACGTGCGCGCCGCATCGTCCGCGGCCGCGGTGATCTGGAGCAGCTGCTCGATGCTGCCCACGTTGCCGGACACCACTCCCGTGGCCGCGCCGGACCCGGTGTCGGCCACGGAGATCACCGTCGCCGCCATGCTGTCCACCATCCCGTTGGTGGTCAGCGTGTTGTTGGCCCACCGCAGGTTCGCGGTCGTCGATACCGAGACGAGCACGATCGTCTGATCCGCCGTCGACGCCTCCAGCGCGCGCTCGAGCAGCTGCTGTGGTGTCGGGCTGGCGCTCACCGGCCGGACTCCGACGCCGTGTTGAGCACGCGGATCCCGCGGAACAGGGCAGCCGGACACCCATGGCTCACCGGCGCGACCTGACCCGGCTGCGCCTTGCCGCAGTTGAAGGCACCTCCGAGCACCCACGTCTGCGGCCCGCCGACGGCTTCCATGGCCCCCCAGAAGTCGGTGGTGGTTCCCTGGTAGGCCACGTCACGGAGCTGCCCGCCGAGCCGACCGTTGCGTATCTCGAAGAAGCGCTGGCCGGTGAACTGGAAGTTGAACCTCTGCATGTCGATGCTCCACGACTTGTCACCGACGATGTAGATGCCGCGGCCGACGCGGCTGATCAACTCCTCGGTCGATGGTCCATCGATCGCCGGTTGCAGCGAGACGTTGGCCATCCGCTGCAGCGGGACGCTGCTGGAGGAGTCAGCGAAGGCACAGCCGTTGGACCGGCCGAAACCGTTGAGCCTCGCCATCCGGCGGTCCAGCTGGTAGCCGACCAGTATCCCGTCCCTGATGATGTCCCATTGCCGGGTGGCGACGCCGTCGTCGTCGAAGCCGATGGTGGACAGGCCGTGCTCGACGGTTCGATCCCCGGTGATGTTGAGGCAGTCCGAGCCGTAGCGCAGCGCGCCCAGCTTGTCCACGGTGGCGAACGACGTGCCGGCATAGTTGGCTTCGTATCCGAGGGCTCGGTCGAGCTCGGTAGCGTGCCCGATCGACTCGTGGATCGTCAGGAAGAGGTTCGAGGGATCGATGACCAGGTCGTAGTCGCCGGCGGTGACCGGCGGCGCCTTGAGCTTGGCGGCAAGCAGCTCAGGCATCTGTGCGAGCTCGGTATCCCAGTCCCACCCCGACCCCAACAGGTACTCCCAGCCCCGTCCGACCGGCGGGGCGAGCGTGCGCATCGAGTCGAAATGGCCAGTCGCCTTGTCGGTGCCGTGTGCCTCGAGCTGCGGGTTCACCCGGACCCTCTGCTGGGTGGTCACCGTCCCCGCGGTGTCGGCGTAGAACTTGTTCTCCTGCACCTGGCCGAGGCCGGCGCTGACATGGTCGACGCCGTCGGCGGCGAGCAGCCTCCCGCTCCAGTCGCTCAGCAGCGCGACCTTGTCGCTGGTGGCGATGCCGAACGGGTCGATGTCGTACGCGGACACCCACGTCGCATCCGCGTGGACCGGCTCCTCGGCGAGCTCGACGCGCTCGCTGTTGATCCGAGCGGAGACCTGAGCGACTTGGATCGCCTGCTCGGTCACCCGGACAGCTTCCTCGGCGGTCAGGACCACGGAGGCGGAGAAGCCCCAGGTGCCCGCATGGACCACCCTGACGGCGAAGCCGAGGTCGTCGCCCTCGGCCGAGCCCTGCAGCTGTCCATCCCGCAGTCTGAGTGCCTGGCCACGGATGCGTTCGAGGCGGAAGTCGGCGTGCTCGACGTTGAAGTCCCGTGCCCGGCTCAGCGCGGCATCCGCCAGCCGGCGCAGGGGCAGGTCGGTGAAGGTCGGGTCGATCTGTTGTACGGGCGACGGCATGATCTCGACCCTACAGAGGCAGTGGTTCCCGCCGCCGCGCGGCCGAGGCGGCGCGGTCAGACCAGCAGACCGTCGAACCCCTGGGGATGCGCGTCGATCCTGCGGTGCGGCGCGATGACCTGGCCGTTGGGAAGCAGCTCGCCGGTGTCCTCGAAGAGGACCACGCCGTTGCAGAGCAGGCTCCACCCCTGCTCAGGATGGGTGGAGACGGTGTGAGCAGCGTCGCGGTCGGTGGCATCCGCGCTCGGGCAGGGCGGTTCGTGCCGGCAGACGAGTACTCGGCGGACGGGTGCGGCGTCGATGGGCCACGCATCCCCGTTCCGGTGTTCTGTGAAGTGGGTCACGTCACAAGTGTGCGCCACTTGTGGCAGAGATGTGGGATCTCGCGTCTCGAAGTGTGGAATGTCGGTGAAATCGTTATCAGGGCAAACCGGGCAGCGTCGCCTAGGTCAGGCCGTCGGCCTGCTGTGCCCTCCTCAGCGCTGGTTCCTCGGTCATCCACGTCGCCGGGAACACCGGGAAGCCGGCAGCCTGGGCGGCAGCACAGACGGCGGGATCGTCATCCACCAGCACAGCCACCGGCGCGTCGCGGGACAGCCCCCTGAGCGCCTCGACCTTGATGATGCTGGCGGGTCTTCGGTCTCCCGCGCGGCGCAGCACCAACCGGCCCGGCGGAAACCCATTGTCGCGCAGCCAGTCGAGAGTGTCCTGGCGGCAGCGTTCGGGGCGCCCGGACAGGAACACGATGTCATGATCGATCCCCAGCCGCCGCGCCACGGCCAGGCCCTCGTAGAGCGGCGGGTCGGCGGGCGCGGCCGCGAAGAACGCGTCCCAGTCCTTCGGTGTCCGGGTGATGTGGCGCAGACGGTGACGCACGTCGGCCAGTACGCCGTCGATATCGAGGACAGCGACTCGGCGGATCCCCTCGGGCCCGTTCATGTCTGCACGAGACGGGAACCGGTGCGCCGCCGCTCGACGTGCACCTCCACGGGGATGCGTGCCCGCATCTCAGCGACATGGCTCACGACCCCGACGACCCGCCCGCCGCTGCGCAGGCCGTCGAGGACGTCCATCACTTCGTCGAGGGTGTCGGGGTCCAGGGAACCGAAGCCCTCGTCGACGAACAGCGTGCCGAGCTCCGCGCCTCCTGCCTCGTCTGCGACGACGTCGGCGAGGCCCAGTGCCAGCGCCAGCGATGCGACGAACGTCTCCCCACCGGAAAGGGTGGCCGGATCGCGGCTCTCGCCGGTCCAGGCATCGCTGACCTCGAGACCAAGACCGCCGCGGCGGTCGCTGACCCCGCGAGAAGTCGTGTGCACCAGCTGGTAGCGACCGCCCGACATCGCCTCCAGTCGCTCGTTGGCGGCGTTGACGACCTGTTCCAGGCGTGCGGCAAGGACATAGGCCGACAGGCGCATCCGCAGGACATTGTCCGGGGACGTGCCGATGCACAAAGCGGCGAGACCCGCGGCTGTCCCGTGAGACCGACGCAGCGGTTCCCAGGTGGCCAGTGCGTGCTCGAGATCGCCGCGGAGCTGCTCGAGGCGGCCGGCGCGCTGCTCGAGTGCCCTGAGGTTGACGCGCAGGTCGTCGCGGTCCTCGTTCGCCTCGGCACAGCGCCTCGCCAGGGCCTCCAGGTCGACGGCTTCCGAACCGGCGGCCGACACGAGCTCGGGCTCGGCGAGGACGTCCATGACCTGAGCGAACAGCGTGTCGCGGCGGCGGAGCAGTGTCTCGGCGTTGGCCAGCTCGGCCGCCGGCATCGCCACCCGGTCGACCGCCGTCAGGTCGGGAAAGCCGTGGTGCTGAGCCAGGGCCAGGGCCTGCGCTTCTGCCTCGGCACCGGCTCGCTCTGCCCCGGTCAACACGTCGAGCGCATCGGCTGCACGATCCATCAGCCGATCGCGGCGGATCAGCTCAGCCTGCCACCCGACGATGTCGGTGGAATCCGACCGCTTCGCGACCCCGTCGATGTTCGACCGGTTCCGGTCGCCGCTGGCGGTCTGCAGCTCCGCCTCGTACTGGGTGATGGTGCTGACCAGCACGGCGTGCTCGGCGCGGCCGAGCTCAAGAGCGGCGGCGCACTCCTGCAAGCTGTCGCGCGTCGTGAGGATCTGTGCCTCGACGGCCCTCAGCTGCTCATTCGTCATCTCCGCGGCGGCTGCGGACCTCTCGGCGGTGGCCAGCGAAGCGAGCGCGGCGTCGTATCGGGCGGCCGCCTCCGTTGGATCGGCTCCGTCGCTGATCGCCCGGGCCGCGGCGAGGTCGAGAACGAGCCGGTCGTGGTTGGCGCGTGCGGTGTCGCGTGTCTCGCACGCCGCCTCGAATCGCTGGTTGGCGGCCCGCTCGGCGGCGGCGTCAACCGGGTCTGCCGCGCCGGGTGCCGGCCGCGGGTGCTGCGTCGACCCACACACGCTGCACGGCGTGCGTGGGATCAGCTGACGGGCCAGCTCTGCGGCCATGCCCTCGAGCCGGGCCTGGCGCACGTCGAGCAGCCGCTCGCGTGCCTCCTGAGCGG
>JBKPNJ010000204.1:0-4741 GCA_046732575.1 Actinomycetota bacterium | reverse complement strand
CGGCGTCGGGATGCGCTCTCATGCCACTCCCACCGTTAGAGACATCTCGGGTCCAGCACATCGTACGGTCGGATCCGAAACCTGAACATCGTGACGATGTATCGAACCAGTGACTCTGCGTGTCCTGACTCGACGTGCCTGCAGCGCCGCCGGTTGGCCGTCAGGTCCCGGATCCAGGCCCTCTCGACCGCCGGCGGTCGTCCCCGCGATCCTACGATCGATGGGGAGGCAACGCCGATCGTCGCTCGCCGTCATCGGCTGGCGGGGCCGGGCGCCCCATCGTGGCAGTGGCCGTCCGGAGGCGCGGCAACCTGGCAGACTTCGCGGATGGCGGGTGCGGATAGCGGCGGGACGGGTCACGCACGGGTCACCGTCTACTCCAAGCCCGGCTGTCACCTGTGCGAGGACGCGATGCGCGTCGTCAACAGGGTCTGCTCGGAACTGTCGGTCTCCTGGGCCGAGATCGACATCACGGACGACCCTGCGCTGATGCACGAGTTCGGTGAGCAGATCCCTGTCACCTTCGTCGACGGGCGCCAGCACGACTTCTGGCGGGTGGACGAGCAGCGGCTCCGGTCAGCCCTCGGCTGAACCTCCGCCTCGATTTTGTTCTCGCGTTCACAAACTTCTAAGGTGGGGCAGTCGGCCAACAACGAGCCGGGCACCACCTCCAGGAGGATCGTGACATCGCGCATTCGCCGGGCCCCCTCGCGCGACCAGCGTCCCGAGCGCGGTATCCCTGAGGCGACGATCGCCCGGCTGCCGGTCTACCTGCGCGCGCTGAGCGCGCTGTCGGACCGTGCAATCACCACCGCCTCCAGCGAGGAGCTCGCCTCCACGGCCGGGGTCAACTCCGCCAAGCTGCGAAAGGACCTGTCATATCTGGGCTCGTACGGCACCCGCGGCGTCGGCTACGACGTGGAGTACCTGCGCTACCAGATCGCCCGCGAGATCGGGCTGACTCAGGACTGGCCGGTCATCATCGTCGGCATCGGCAACCTCGGTCACGCGCTTGCCGGCTACTCCGGATTCGTCTCCCGGGGCTTCCGCGTCGTCGGGCTCCTCGATGCGGATCCCAAGCGGATCGGTGAGGCCGTCGCGGGCCTGACCATCCGCCCGTACGACGAGCTGGAGGAGATCGTCCGGGCCAGCGCGGTGTCCATCGGGGTGATCGCAACCCCTGCCGGGGTCGCCCAGGACGTCTGCGACCGGCTGGTGGCGGCCGGGGTGACCTCGGTGCTGAACTTCGCGCCGACCGTGCTGTCGGTCCCGCCCGGCGTCGACGTGCGCAAGGTCGACCTCTCCATCGAGATGCAGATCCTCGCCTACCACGAGCAGCGCAAGTCCCTGGCCGCCGGCGGCGGTCTCGTGGACGGCGGGCTGGCAGACCCCCGGGTGGAGTCGGCGTGAGCGTCCTGGTCGTCGGCATCTCCCACCGCAGCGCGCCAGTCGCCCTGCTCGAGCGGCTCGCGGTCGACGCCGACGTGGTGTCCAAGCTGCTGTCCGACGTGGTCGGGAGCGACCACGTCAGCGAGGCGACCGTCCTCGCCACCTGCAACCGCACCGAGGTCTATGCCGAGGTCGACCGCTTTCACGGGAGCGTCGAAGACGTCTCCCAGCTCATGGCCGAGCGGGCCGGTGAGTCCCGCGACGACCTGACCCCGCATCTGTACGTGCACTACGACGCGGGGGCCGTCGCGCATGTCTTCTCCGTTGCTGCCGGACTCGACTCGATGGTCGTCGGCGAGAGCCAGATCCTCGGCCAGGTACGGGATGCACTCCGCCGCGGCCAGGACGCGGGCTCGGTGGGCGCGTCACTCAACCCGCTGTTCCAGCAGGCGCTGCGGGTCGGCAAGCGCGCCCACGCCGAGACCGACATCGACCGGGCCGGGCCCTCACTGGTCAGTGTGGCCGTCGACCGGGTCGGGCCCGTCGTTGGCGGCCTGCCCGGCCGGCGTGCCCTGGTGGTGGGCGCCGGGTCGATGGCGGCCCTGGCGGTGACGACGCTGTCGCGCCGAGGCGTGAGCGACATCGTCATCGCCAACCGAAGTGCCGGGCACGCCCGCCACCTGGCCCGGTCGGTGGGCGGCCGGGCGGTGCCCCTCGACGACCTCTCCGCGGAGGTCGGGAAGGCCGATGTGGTGGTCTCCTGCACCGGCGCGACCTCGCTCGTGCTCACCGGCGACGACGTCAAGCGTGCCGTCGACGGACGGAACGGCCGGCCGCTGGCCATCATCGACCTCGCCTTGCCGCACGACGTGGATACGGGCGTGGAGCACATCCGGGGTGTCACTCTCGTCGGCCTGGCGGGGCTGGCGGAGACGGTCACCGACCAGGTCACGGCCGCCGACATCGAGCTGGTCCGGCGGATCGTCGCCGAGGAAGTCGCCACGTTCGAGTCGGCGCGCCGGGCGGCGCGTGTGACACCGACTGTCGTCGCGCTGCGGTCGATGGCCACCGGTGTCGTCGAAGCAGAGCTCGAACGCCTCGACGGGCGGCTCCCGGGCCTGGACCCGGTCGCCCGCGCCGAGCTGGAGCACACCGTCCGCCGGGTCGCGCACAAGCTGCTGCACGCTCCGACGGTGCGGATGAAGGAGCTCGCCGAGCAGCCGGCTGGGTCCTCCTACGCAGACGCCCTGGCCGAGCTGTTCGCGCTGGAGCCGGGGGCGGTGGCGGCAGTGACACATCCGGGTGTCACGCCTGCGGACGTCAGCGAGCTCACGGCCGGGAACAGCCGGGGAACGACACGGTCGGCCGGGACCGACCGGCGGACGGGGGAAGGCACGTGAGGGCTCTACGGCTCGCGACCCGCGCCAGTGCTCTGGCCGGGGCCCAGTCCCAGCAGGTGGCCGACCGGCTGAAGGCTGCCGGTTGCGACGTGGTGCTGGTGCCGATCCACAGCGACGGCGACGTCGACCGCCGCCCGCTGGCCCGGATCGGGGGCTCCGGCGTCTTCGTCAGCAGGTTGCGCGAAGCGCTGATGCGGGGGGAGGCCGACGTCGCCGTCCACTCGCTGAAGGACCTGCCCACGGCGGAGGCCGACGGCATCGCACTCGCCGCCGTCCCGCCGCGTGAGGACCCCCGCGACGTGGTGGTGGCCCGTGACGGCCTCACCCTCGGCGGCCTGCCGCAGGGCGCCGTCATCGGGACCGGTTCGCCGAGACGGGCGGCGCAGCTGCACGCGTTGGGACTTGGTCTGCACGTCACCGCGATCAGGGGCAATGTCGGGACCCGGCTCCGTCTGGTGAGCGACGGGCGTGTCGACGCGGTGGTGCTCGCCAAGGCCGGTCTCACCAGGCTCGGGCGGATGGACGTGGTCACCGAGGTCCTCGATCCGCTCCAGATGCTCCCGGCCCCCGGTCAGGGTGCGCTCGCCGTCGAGTGCAGAGCCGGCGAGACCGAACTCGTCGCGATGCTTGCGACCACTCTCGACGATGCCACCAGCCGCACGGTGGTGACCGCCGAGCGCAGCCTGCTTGCCGCTCTGGAGGCCGGCTGCTCCGCGCCGGTGGGAGCACTTGCCGACCTGGCCCTCGGAGACGACGGTGACGAGCTGTGGCTGCGCGCTGTCGCAGTCGCGCCGGACGGCGGCCGGATGGTCCGCATGTCGTGCACCGGGCCGCCCGCCGATGCCGTGGGCGTAGGGCAGGCGCTGGCCGCCGACATGCTGGCCGAAGGCGCCAGCACCTTGATCCAGGAGCGTGCGTCGTGATCGTACGCAGCCCAACCGCAACAGGAAGAAGATCCTCGTGACCAAGACCGCCTCAGAGCGCGTTGTTGCCAGGCAGTCGACCCAGCGGTCCGCACGGAGCGCGCAGTCCGCGACCATCCAGTCCGACGGCACGGCCTCGGCGGGCAACGGCGGCGCGGGCACCGGATCGGCGGGCAACCGGTCCGACAGCTTCGGGTCCGCGGGAAGCGAAGGTGTGACGAAGAAGGCACGCGGGCGTGCTGCCCAGACGGCCCCGTCGGCCCGCCCGGCGGGTCACGTCGCGTTCGTCGGCTCCGGCCCTGGTGATCCCGGGCTGCTGACGCTGCGCGCCGCCGACCTGATCAGGTCCGCCGACGTCATCATCACCGAGGTGCCCGAACACGTCTCGATGGTCGCGGCACTGCTCGGTGACCGGATGGCGCGGATCAGCGTCGTCGACGGCGGCGTGGGCGAGGACGGCCAGATCCTGACGCACGCCGCCCGGGCCAAGCTCGTGGTGAGGCAGGCGAAGTCCGGTCTGCGCGTGGTCCGGCTGCTCGCCGGGGACCCGTGGCTCTACGCCACCGGGCCGGAGGAGGCGCAGGCGTGCGCCAGGGCCGGGGTCACCTTCGAACTGATCCCGGGAGTGAGCTCGGTGACCGCCGTCCCCACCTACGCCGGTGTGCCGCTGACCACCCGCGGCAACGGCGAGGTGGCCGTCATCAACGTGAGCGACTCGAAGGTGAACTGGTCAGGTTACGCCGACAACCGCACCCTCGTGCTGCTCGCGGCGGCCGACTCCATCGCCGAGATCGCCGGCGAGCTGGTCGCCGCGGGACGTCCGGCCCAGACGCCGGTGGCGATCACCATGGTCGGCACCACCACCGACCAGTCCACCGTCGTCTCGACGCTCGAGCGGATCGCGGTCGACGCCCGCACGATGACGATCACGCCTCCGGCGATGGTCATCATCGGCGAGGTCGTCGACCTGCGGGAGAACCTCTCATGGTTCGAGACCAAGCCGCTGTTCGGCTGGCACGTGCTGGTTCC
>JBKPNJ010000203.1:0-7263 GCA_046732575.1 Actinomycetota bacterium | reverse complement strand
GCATGAGACTGGTGCCTGTCGCCAGGTGACGCAAGCCCCGCGCGGGTTCGACGCGACATCAGACGCTGGTTCGTGAGGAGTTCGAGATGATCGAGACCGTTTTCCGACCCGGCGTCGGCAGCGACGCCCAGCAGGGGTACGAGCTGGTCGACTGCGATGTGCACCCGATCATGAAGGGTGGCATGGCAGATCTGAAGCCCCATCTGTCGATTGCCGCACAGCATCGGCTCGGTATAGACGGGCGGCGCGGTCTCACCACGAGCGGGCAGCGCGAGGCGGTGTCGATTCCGAGGAACATGCTCTACGTCAACCCCGCAGGCGTCCTGCGCGGAGACGCGCGCGCACCTGACGGGTCGGCCCCGGGCGCCGATCCCGAGTACACGGCGAGACACCTGCTGGGCACACACAGCATCTCGCGAGCGATTCTGATCGGCGGTGAGGTCCTGGGGCTTGGAGCGATGCCGGATCCGGATCTCGCCGCGCTCATCGCGTCGGGATACAACGACTGGCTCGCCGAGACCTGGCTCGGCGCAGACGAGCGATTCCGGGGGACGATCGTTGTCGGTGCGCAAGACCCTGCCCTCGCGGCAAAGGAGATCCGCCGCTGCGGAGAAGATAAGCGCTTCGTCGCCGTACTGCTGCCGCTGACGAACATATTGATGGGGCAGCGGCACTACTACCCGATCTATGAGGCGGCCGCTGAGCTCGGCCTTCCGATCACCGTGCATCCCAACTCAGGCGAAGGCATCTTCCGCACCTCACCGAGCATGGCGGGTGCTGCACCGACGTACTACGTGGAATGGCACACCGGTCTCAGCCAGGTGTTCCAGGCGAATGTGATCAGCCTCATCTGCCACGGTGTGTTCGAGCGCTTCCCCGAGCTCAGGGTGGTCGTCACCGAAGGAGGTCTCGGCTGGGTGCCCGACGTTCTGTGGCGACTCGACAAGAACGTCAAGGGCCTGCGCGACGAGGTCCCGTGGGTGCGCCGACTGCCCAGCGAGTACGTGTTCGATCACGTCCGCTTCACCAGTCAGCCGCTGCCGGAGCCGCGCCGGCGCGAACACCTGCACGTGCTGTGCGACATCGCTCGCGCGGACCGCACGCTCATGTTCAGCTCCGACTACCCGCACTGGGACTTCGACAACCCGCGCCACGCCTTGACGGCACTGCCGGCTCGGATAAGGGAACGGGTGAAGGTCGGCAACGCGATCGAGACCTATGGCTCCCGCCTCTGACCGGGTGCCGCCACGGGCCGTGATCTCGGCCTTCGGCTGTGACGCGCCACCCTCCCTCTTGGACGGAGGACAGGGCAGCACCTGCGTCGCTGACGACGTGGTCTTCAAGCCCGCCGTCGATGACGCTCAGGCCGAGTGGGTCGCCGAGGTCCTGAGCACAGTGGAACGGCCCGGCTTTCGGATGCCCCGTCCGATCAAGAGCCTGGACGGGCGATGGGTGGTTGACGGCTGGACCGCCTTCGAGAGACTGGAGGGACAGCACCGACTCCGGGGCGGCCCCTGGGGTGAGGCCGTCGATCTGTGTGGCCGGTTCCACTGCGCTCTTGCACACCTGCCTCGACCTGCGTTCCTGCAGAGACGCACTGATCGCTTCGCCGAGGCCGACCGCGTTGCCTGGGACGAGACCGCGGCACTTCCCCCGGCACCGTTGACTGACCTGATTCGCCGGATCAGATCGATGTCCCGGCCGGTCCACAGCCCGGATCAACTGATCCACGGCGACTTCGCCGGGAACCTCCTGTTCGCCGCTGGCCAACCTCCGGCGGTCATTGACTTCTCGCCGTACTGGCGGCCCGCCGGGTATGCCGTCGCCCTCACCATCGTCGATGCGATTCTCTGGTACGGAGAGGGCGTCGGCCTGATCTCGCGCGCTGCTCACCTACCGGATCTCGACCCGCTTCTGCTGCGCGGTCTTCTCTTCCGCCTCACGCTGGACGGACTGCTGTTCCGGGACCCCGCCCCAGGAGTGCGTTGGGACCGCTCGCAGATCGACCGGAGGCCGGCCCCCCTGCTTGCGCTCCCCTGCCGGAAACCTCACGCGTCTTGGTCGCCGGTCGGTCCTTGGTTGTCCACGGCAGCGTCGTCCTCGTGAGCTGACGACTCGGCCCGGCCGATCGACGGCTCGGTCACGTCGGTGGAGTCGGTGTCGGTGGTCGCCGCGTCGGCGGGCTCGGTCTCCTGCGGCGCATGCGACACGGTGCCGTTGCCGGCGGCGCCACCGTCGCCGTCCGCTCGTCTGACCGAAGCCAGCAGCAGCTGGGCGACGTCCAGCACCTCGACGCCTTCGCCGGCAGCGCCACCCGCCTGGAGCGTGGTGAGGCCGTCCGACATCATCACGCGGCAGAAGGGGCAACCTACGGCGATCTGGTCGGCGCCGGTGGCGACCGCCTCCGTCGTGCGGTTGAGGTTGATCCTCTCCCCGATCGTCTCCTCCATCCACATCCTGGCCCCGCCGGCGCCGCAGCAGAACGACCGCTCGCTGTTGCGAGGCATCTCCTTGAAGCGGGTCTGCGGAATCGCGGACAGGAGCTCGCGCGGCGGTTCGTACACCTGGTTGTGCCGCCCGAGGAAGCAGGGGTCGTGGTAGGTGATCGTGCGCCCATCGCTGGCGCCGTCCACGGGCGGCACCGGTGTCAGCCTGCCCTCTCGGACCAGCCGGTTGAGCAGCTGTGTGTGGTGGACCACTTCGAGCTCGACGCCGAACTGGACGTACTCGTTCTTCAGCGTATTGAAGCAGTGTGCGCAGGTGGCGACGACCTTCTTGGCCTTGGCATCCTTGAGGACCTCGGCGTTCTGCATCGCCAGCTGCTGGAACACGAACTCGTTGCCGGAGCGGCGGGCGGGGTCGCCGGTGCACGTCTCACCGGAGCCGAGGACCGCGAAGCTCACGCCCGCCTGGTCGAGCAGCTCGGCCACCGCCCTCGTCGTCTTCTTGGCGCGATCCTCGTACGCACCGGCGCAGCCGACCCAGAACAGCCAATCGACCTGGTCCAGGCTGTCCAGGTCGGCACCGACCTGCCTGACCTCGAATGGCAGGCCCTTGGCCCAGTCCATCCGGGCGTTCGGCGCCATGTTCCATGGGTTGCCCTTGTTCTCCAGCCCTCTGAACAACTGGTTCAGCTCGGCCGGGAAGTTGGACTCGACCAGGACCTGATAGCGGCGCATGTCCATGATGTGGTCGACGTGCTCGATGTCAACCGGGCACTGCTGGACACACGCCCCGCATGACGTACACGACCACAACACGTCGGGATCGATGACCGCGCCGCCCGAGGGCATCGAGGGGTCGCCCTCCGTCGCACCGACGAGATCCCGGGCGGCCTCTGCCTTGATGTCCTCCGGCAACGCGTCGCGGTCGACCTCGGCAGCGAGCAGGTAAGGCGCCTTGGCGAAGGTGTGGTCGCGCAGGTTGGTGACCAGCAGCTTCGGCGACAACGGCTTCTCGGTGTTCCATGCGGGACACTGGGACTGACATCGCCCGCATTCGGTGCACGAGGCGAAGTCGAGGATGCCCTTCCAGGCGAAGTCCTCGGCCTTTCCAACGCCGAACGCCGTGTCCTCGTCAAGATCCTCGATGTTCTCGAAATCGATCGGCACACCGCCGGCCATCATGGGCTGCAACGCCCCCAACGATGTGCCGCCGTGGCTCTTGCGCTTGTACCAGATGTTGAACCAGACGGTGAACCTGTGCCAGGCGACTCCCATGGTGGTGTTGAGAGCGAGCACGATCAGCCACACCATCGAGACCACGATCTTGACCATCGCGGTGAGCCAGATGAGATTCTTGAGGGCACTCTCCGACATCGACGAGAACAGGTGGCCGAGCCACGCCGTCAGCGGGAAGTGCAACACCGACGCGTGGTCTGGATTCGAGCCGTACTGTGCCAAGGCGTACTCGGCGCCCCGCAGAGTGACGATGCACAGAGCCACGACGAGGATGACGATCTCGACGAAGTAGCCCTGCCACATCGTCGAGCCGTAGAACCGGCCCTTGGGACCACGCGCGCGTTGCCGCGGGCGAGTGGCGCGGTAGCCGATGAACCCGATGATCGCAACGGTCATCACCGTCGCGAACAGCTCTGACGCCCACTCGTACAGAAAGAGTCCGCCGAGCGCCGGGATCGTGAAGAAGGGGTCGAACAGCTGGCCGTACGCGGTCAGCAGGGTGAAGAAGAGCAGACCGAAGCCGATGAAGATGAACCAGTGGCCGACGCCCACCACCGTCCACTGGAGCATCCTCGTGTGTGCAAGCGTCTCCTTGAGCATGGTTGCCCAGCGTGCACTCCTGTCGTTGTTGCGGTTCGGCGCGGGCTGGCCGAGTCTCACCACCGCGATGATGCGCCGGACGGCGTTGGCGAACAGGGCAACCGCGACCAATGAGATCGCGACCGAGACCAGAATGGCGACAACCTGCATGCCACGTATCCTGTCCTATCCTCCGAGCTGATCGAGCACGCCATGGCGCTCGATAGCCGGCAGAGTCCAGGAGGAGTCATGATCCCGTCACCAGGGCCCACTGCCGCCGGCAAACCAGACGTTCCGACTGCCGGCCCCATGGAGATCACCGCGCTGCCGGTGACTCGGTGGACCAAGGCTCCGGTGCGCTGTCCGGACCCCGCCGTCCGCGTGCTCGACGAGCGATTCCAGGCATACCGGATCGACAGCGCCGCGGTCGAGCGCATCGCCACCGGTTGCCGATGGGCGGAGGGACCGGTGTGGTTCGGGGATCACCGCTGCCTGTTGTGGAGCGACATCCCCAACAACCGGATACTGAGATGGGACGAGGAGACCGGAGCGGTCACGGTCTTCCGCAGGCCGTCCAACTTCGCCAACGGACACACCCGTGACGCCAGCGGGCGGCTTGTCTCCTGCGAGCACCTGAGCCGTCGGGTCACACGCACCGAGCACGACGGGCGAATCACCGTGCTCGCTGACCAGATCGACGGGAAGCCCCTCAACGCCCCCAATGATGTCGTGACCACTGCTGATGGCGCAGTGTGGTTCAGCGACCCCGGCTACGGGATCCTGTCCAACTACGAGGGCGACCAGGCTGAGCTGGAGCTGCCCACCCGGGTGTATCGCATCGACCCGGAAAGCGGAGCCGCCGACGTCGTCATCGAGTCGCTCGTGCGCCCCAACGGGCTGTGCTTCTCCCCAGGCGAGTCCTTGCTCTATGTCGTGGACTCGGGCTCACGCCCGTCGACCATCCATGTCTTCGATGTTCGCTCGGGGCGGCCAACCGATGGACGTGTGTTCGCCGACATGAGCCCCGGCGGTTCGGACGGGATCCGGTGTGACCGTGACGGGAACCTGTGGGCCGCCGCGGCGGGGGGCGGTGACGGCTACGACGGGGTTCACATCTTCGACCCCGACGGCACGCGGATCGGGCAGATCCTGCTACCGGAGCAATGCGCGAATCTCTGCTTCGGTGGGCGACGGAACAACCGGCTGTTCATGGCGGCCACCCAGTCGGTCTACTCCGTCTACACCTCCGCCGTGGGTTTGTGAGCGGCCGGTATGCCGACCAAGCACCTGATCGACCTGAGCCATCCGATCCTGGCGGGGATGACGACGTACCCGGGCCTGCCTGGCCCTGAGATCGAGACCTACACCAGCCGGGACGACTCCGGGAAGCGACTAGCGCCTGGTGTGTCGTTCCATATCGGTCTCCCGTCCACTGCACACTTCTCAGCAGTCCAGGGGCACGAAGACGGGCGGTCACAGCTCACACCTGTTGCGGACCGCGGGGAGCATCAACGTTCACCGTGGGTATCCCACCGCCGGCGCGCGCGATCACGGCCAACGCGGGCACTTTGCTGGGATTGCTCTCCCGATGCACGGTGAATGCCGGCACATGCACGAAATCACCCGGTTCGGCGTCGAGGTACCCGTCGTACCCCTCGAACTCCATTCGCAGCACGCCGGAGACGACGTAGAGACTGCTCTCGTTGCGGTCATGATGGTGCCAGCCGGACACGGCTCCCGGAGCGGTTTGAACCTGGCCGGCCCAGAGCAGGCCCTTCTCGAAAGCGCGTGTGCGTACCATGCCGGGTGTCGGGTCGACCGCAAGAACCTGATCAGGTCGGATGACGCGGATCGGCTCGGGCACAGCAGGAGTCTGCCAGCGTCACCACATCGCGCGGGAACGGCATCACCGGCAACCGAAGGGTAGGCAGATGGCGCGCCGAGGCCGGCACCAGGCTGCGATCGAAGCCGAGCGGTACGCACAGCTGGCCGGCTGGTACGACGACGGTGATCGCGGCATCTTGCTGACACACATTCCGGAGGCGGATCTCGGCGAGCCGATGGTTCTTGTCCGCCACGGCAACCGGGTGTTTCGCGCCTACGCGCTGAGCACCGACCAGCTTGAGGTCGACGACGGCTCAACCCTGCATCTGGCCTCCATGCGCCGCCGCCCGGACTTTCGCGAACGGGATGTGACGTTCCCGGCCGGTACGGACTCGCTGGCCGGGACACTGGTCACGCCGGTCGGTGCCGGCCGGCACCCGGGTGTCGTCCTCGTGCACGGAGCCGCCGGGGGGCAGCGCGACTTCTGCCGGCTGTTCGCACAGGACTTCCTCGAGGCCGGTGTCGCGACCCTGATCTACGACAAGCGTGGCCATGGCCGGTCCGGCGGCTCGGCGGGACCGACGATCTTCGATCAGGCCGCCGCGGCGTCGGCCGCTGTTGACCTGCTCAAGGACCAGCCGGACGTCGATGCTGGCCGAATCGGTCTGGCCGGTTTCAGCAACGGCATGTGGGCGGTTCCGATGGTTGCGAGTGCACGCAGCGACATCGCCTTTGTCGCCGGGATCGGCTCGCCAGGTGTCACGATGGCCGACTCGGAAATCCACCGACGGGTCAAGGTGCTCCGCGAAGCGGGCTTCAGCGCGCAGGCGCTGCATCAGGCCGACGCGGCTTGGTGCACGATCTTCGCCATCGCCTCGGCCGGGACCGCGACCGACGAACAGAAGGCGGGTCTCGCCGCGGTTCTGGCGGCCCTGGCCGCCGACGAGCAGGTAGCCGCCTACCAGCCGGCCGCGTATGCGCGGCAGAACCCGATGCTGTCCCCTCTGCCTCCGCTGATGCCGGTTGACGATCTCGTGCGGACGGTGGGTGGAGCTCCCGACCCGGAGCTCAGCTACGACCCGGCCGATGACTGGCGCGCGGTCGACTGCCCTGTACTGCTGCAGTTCGGGGAGTGCGACACCAGTGTCCCGGCCGCGTTGTCGGCGCAGAGGCTGACCGA
>JBKPNJ010000202.1:0-10479 GCA_046732575.1 Actinomycetota bacterium | reverse complement strand
GTGGTCGGGGCACGGCGCCGACATGTGGGGCACCCTCGCGGTCTTCGGCCTGGAGAAGTGGGTGCTCACGGCGCTGCTGGGCGGCTCGGCTGGGCAGCTTCTGGTCGGGATCGGTGTCGCGGGAGTTCATGGGCCGATCGGCCTCTGGCGCCCGCTTGTCCGGTCACTGCTCGTCTGTCTCGTGATCCCAGCGGTCATCTATGACCGGGACAACAGGGGCTTGCACGACCTACTCGCAGGAACGGTCGTGGTTCGCCGTCGCGCCTGACGAAGCGGCTCAGCGGCCGCGCATCGTCTGACGCGCCGCTTTGGCGTTGGGCGGGACCGGGCCCCGCGGGATCGGCGCAACAGGCCGGGATGCATCGAGCGCCTTGAGCCGCTGCAGCAGCTCGGTCACCTCGGCGGGCTTGAGGTTCTTGGGAAGCTTCATGATGTGCCGGGACAGCTTGCGGATCGCGATGCCGTCGGCGGTGTCCTCCCCGGCGATGATGTCGTAGATCGGTGCGTCACCGGCGAACCGCGCGTGCTTCTTCTTCTCCACCGCCAGCAGGTTGCGCACTCTGGCCGGGTTGCCCTCGCCGATGAGCACGATGCCCGGACGGCCGACGACCCGGTGCACGAGATCCTGGTTCTTGGTCACCGCAACCGCGTTCTGGACGCTCCATCCCCGCCGGAGCATGCTCAGGCCCGCTGCCGCGGCACCCGGCTGGCCCTCCACCTGACCGTACGCGGCCTTCTCGGCCCGTCGCCCGAAGACGATGAGAGCGATCAGGGACCCCATGAGCACGCCGAAGACGCCGAACATGATCGGGTGACCGAACAGAAAGCCGAGACCGACGAGCACGGCGACGACGAGCAGGAAGACCCCCAGAAGGATCAGCCCGATCTTGGTGTCGTACTTCTTGGTCATCGTGTAGGCGGAGCGGAGCTGTCGTATCTTGCCCGTCTTCGCCGGAGTCTCGGTCTTCGCCATTGCTCAGCCTTCTACCTTGGTTGCTACGCGGGTGGTGGGGAGGCCACGCGACTCTAGCGCCTGCCCGTACAGGCGTCCGGCTCGGTACGACGACCGAACCAGTGGACCGCTCATCACGCCGGCGAAGCCCAGTGCAAGGGCCTCCTCGCGTAGCTCCACGAACTCCTCGGGGCGTACCCAACGCTCCACCGGATGGTGACGCACCGACGGGCGCAGATACTGGGTGATCGTCACCAGTTCGGTGCCACAGTCGCGCAGGTCGTTGAGCGCGCCGGTGATCTCGTTCCGCGACTCGCCCATGCCGAGGATCAGGTTCGACTTCGTCACCAACCCGAAATCTCGGGCCTGGCCGAGGACATCGAGGGACCGCTCGTAGCGGAACCCGGGACGGATCCTGCGGAAGATCCGGGGAACGGTCTCGATGTTGTGTGCGAACACCTCGGGGCGGGAGGCGAAGATCTCGGCGAGGAAGGCGGGGTTGCCCGAGAAGTCTGGCGCGAGCATCTCCACGGCGATGCCGGAGTTGAGGGCATGGATCTGACGGATGGTCTCGGCGTAGAGCCAGGACCCCTCGTCCACGAGATCGTCTCGGCAGACGCCGGTGACAGTGGCATAGCGCAGCTGCATCCGCTGGACGCTCTCGGCCACCCGTCGAGGCTCCTCGAGGTCGAGGGCGGCGGGCTTGCCGGTGTCGATCTGGCAGAAGTCGCATCGCCTCGTGCACTGGTCGCCACCGATGAGGAACGTCGCCTCCCGGTCCTCCCAGCATTCGAAGATGTTGGGGCAGCCGGCCTCCTGGCAGACGGTGTGCAGGCCCTCGGACCTGACCAGCGACTGCAGCGCTTGGTACTCCGGGCCCATCCGCGCGCGTGTCTTGATCCAGTCGGGCTTGCGCTCGATCGGCGTCTCGGCATTGCGCACTTCAAGGCGAAGCAGCTTGCGCCCCTCGGCCAGAACCGTCACGGAGCCAAGGGTACGCCTCGCCCGGCGCCGTCGGCGGCGACCGAGGGTCTCGAGGAGCGGTCACGGCACATCACCCGCCGGCCGGCTGTGGACAACCTGCGACCCGACCCGTCGACATGGGGAAGCCTTGGGTCATGGGGTCACATGCCGGCGCCGGCCGACGAGTGCCACAGAGCACGCTGCTCGTCGCGACAGCGGTCATCGTGGCGTCAGCCATGATCGCGTCCGGCCGATCACCGGACGCCGCATCTCCCGTCGTCGGATCCCATCATGTCGGCGCGAAGACACCGAAGCCTGACGGTGATCGACGAGCCGAGCGGCCGGTCAGCGCTGGCGCCCAGGGCCGCGCGACCGGCTCAGAGCCACGCGCGGCACGGACGCGCCCCGTTCATGCCCGCTGGGGACGGATGTTGCGCGTCCTGGACCGACGGCGGGCCCGGGCCTTCGCAAAGGGTGAGCCGAGGCTGCTCGGCGGCGTCTACCTTGAAGGGTCGCCGGCACGTGCGGCCGATACCGAGACGATCGAGGCGTATGCCGATCGGGGGCTACGCATCACCGGGCTGCGGATGAGGATTCTGTCGCTCACCGGTACCTCCCGTGGCCTCGGCGATATTCGCCTGGTCGTCGTCGACCGCATCGCCCGCGCGGCGGCCCTCGATCGTCGGCATCGGCGTGTTCTGCTTCCCCGCGACCGGGCGACGTCCCACCAGCTGATCGTCGAGCACACAGCCCGGGGCTGGCGTATCGCGTCGATCACGTGACCGGCGTCCGTCACCCGTCCAGAGCGCTGCCCAGGATCGTGGTCACGTCCGGATGGTCGAAGCGGAAGCCGGAGTCGAGCAACCGAGCCGGCTGCCCCCGAAGGCTGCCGAGCAAGAGGCCGGATAAATCCCCTAAGGCGGTCTTGAGCACGAACTCCGGCACCGGAAGCTTGGTGGGTCTGTGCAGCCGACGGCCGAACTCGGCTGTGAGCTCGGCGTTGGTCGGGGGATCCGGGGCCGTCAGGTTGAACGGACCGGCGGCCGACGAAGTGCTCGCCAGGTGGTCGACGGCACGTACCCAGTCATGCAGAGAGATCGCGCTGAAGTACTGCTCACCGCTGCCCAGCCGTCCCCCGACGCCGAGACGGAACGGAATCTGCATCAACCGCAGCGTCCCCCCTCCCGGCCCCAGCACGACACCGCTGCGCATCAGGCAGACGCGGGTCCCGGAATCGGTCGCGACCTGCGTGCTGCCCTCCCATTCGGTCACCACACCGCTCAGGAACCCGCTGCCGGGTGGTGACTCCTCGGTGAGCACCTCGTCGCCGCGCGAGTCGCCATAGAAGTTCATGCCGCTCTGGGACAGCAAGGTGGGCTTACGCTCGAGCGCGGCAATCGTATTCGCGAGTGTCGTTGTGCTCTTGACCCTGCTGTCGAGGATCGTGCGCCGATAGGACTGGGTCCACGGCCGCCCGATGGTTGCGCCCGACAGGCTGACCACCACGTCCGCGGCCGAGAGCACGTCGCTGTCCACGTACCCGCGGTATGCGTCCCAGGTCGACTCGCTCGGGGATCGCGCCTCCCCACGGACGAGGCGGACCACTTCGTGACCATTCCGTGCAAGGTGGTCGCGCAGCGCCGTCCCGAGGTAACCGGAGGCCCCGGCCAGCACGAACCTCATGCTCACATCCCGAGCTCGGCCTCGAAGCCGGCCTCTTCGAGGCGCTGCTTGACCGCGACCAGGAACCGCGCCGCGTCGGCTCCGTCGACGAGCCGGTGATCATAGGTGAGTGCCAGATACACCATGTGGCGCACCGCGATCGTCTCACCAAGGTTGGCATCGTCGATCACCACCGGCCGCTTGACGACGGTCCCGGTACCGAGGATCGCCACCTGTGGCTGGTTGATGATGGGCGTGTCGAAGAGTGCGCCACGGCTGCCGGTGTTGGTCAGCGTGAACGTTCCGCCCGAAAGCTCATCGGGAGTGATCTTGTTGTCACGAGTACGTGCCGCGATGTCGGCGATCTTGCGCGACAGTCCGGCGATCGAGAGATCACCTGCACCCTTGATCACCGGCGTCAGCAGTCCCCGTTCGGTGTCGACCGCGACGGCGAGGTTCTCGGTGTCGAAGTAGGTCACCTCGCCGGCCTCGGTGTCGATGGTGGCATTGAGCTGCGGATAGACCTTGAGAGCATCGATCGCGGCCTTGGCGAAGAACGGCAGGAACGACAGCTTGACGCCCTCGCGCTGCTCGAACTGATTCTTCACCCGGTTCCGCAGCCGGGCGATGCTGGTGACGTCCACCTCGACGACAGTCGTCAGCTGCGCGGACACCTGGAGCGACTCGACCATCCGCTTGGCGATGGTCCTGCGCAGCCTGCTCAGCTTCTCGGTCTTTCCGCGCAGCGGGCTCGGCTCCGGTGCCGTCTGCCCACCGCTGGCCCGAGCCGCCACCGGCGCCCGCTCGGACTCCTTCTTGCTCTTTGCGGCCTCGAGAACATCCTGCTTGCGGATGCGTCCCCCGACCCCCGTACCCTCCAGGCTGGTCAGCTCGATGCCGTGCTCCGCGGCCAGCTTGCGCACGAGCGGGGTCACGTAGGAGCCGCCGTTGCCGGCGCCGTCGGTCGAGGCCCGCGCGGTTGCTTCCCTGCCGTCGCCACTGCCGTCGGATGGGGACCGGCCGGCCGCAGACGGCTCGGGCTTGGCGAAGTCGGGCTGACCGGTACCCCTGTTGTCCGAGTCCGTGTCGGCCGACGGGGCCGGAGTCGGCTCATCCGCCGGTCCGGCCTTCTCCTCCGGCTGAGGCTCCGACTTCGGCTCGGGCTCGGGTTCCGGCTCCGGCTCGGGTTCCGGCTCCGGCTCCGGCTGGGCGTCAGCCTGCGGTCGCTCCTGCGTCTCAGCCCTCGCAGGCGCTGAGGAGTCGCCGCCGCCGGGCGTGCTGCCCTCCGCGCCGATCACCGCCAGCTCGGCACCGACCGCCACCGTCTCGTCCTCTTGCACCTTGATCTCCAGCACGACCCCGGCGGCGGGAGAAGGGATCTCGGTGTCGACCTTGTCTGTCGACACCTCCAGCAGCGGCTCGTCGGCAGAGACGGTGTCGCCCACCTTCTTCAACCACTGTGTGACGGTGCCCTCGGTGACACTCTCACCGAGCTCGGGGAGGGTCACCGACGTGGTGTCCCCGCCGCCGCCTCCGCCGCCCGAGCTCTGCTGGGCAGCCGGCGCCTCTGCGTCACCATCCTCGGAGTCGCCCTCGGAATCGACGGTGTCGGGCGCGTTGTCGTCGGACTCCTCGATGTTCTGCTGCGGCTCGTCGGAGGCCTGGGCGGCGGAGGCCGGCTCATCGGAGGCCTGCTCGTCGGGGGCCTGGTCGTCGGGGGCCTGGTCAGCGGAGGCCCGGTCGCCTGATTCCCCGTCATCCGCGGCGTCGGCGTCACCTCCGGACGACTCGTCGCCCGACCCCGCGGACTCGGACGCGTCCCCGATGACAGCGAGAACCGCGCCCACCTCGACCGTCTCATCCTCGGAGGCCTTGATCTCCAGCAATACTCCCGACGCCGGGGACGGGATCTCGGTGTCGACCTTGTCGGTGGAGACCTCGAGCAGAGGCTCGTCGGTCTCGACTGAGTCGCCGACCTGCTTGAGCCACTGGGTGACTGTGCCTTCGGTGACGCTCTCACCGAGAGCCGGAAGTGTTACCTCCGTCGACATGGCGGTCCTTCGCTCTACGCGGGTTGAATCGTTCAGGAATGGGCGTGCAGGGGCTTGCCGGCCAGCGCCAGGTGCGCTTCACCGAGGGCTTCGTTCTGCGTGGGATGCATATGCAGGTGCTGCGCGACGTCGTCCGGGAAAGCCTCCCAGTTGTAGATCAGCTGGGCCTCGCCGATCAACTCCCCGGCACGCGCTCCGACGATGTGGACCCCGATCACCGGCCCGTCCTTTTGCCGTATGAGCTTGACGAAACCCTGGGTCCTCAGGATCTGGCTTCTGCCGTTGCCGCTGAGGTCGTAGGTGAACGACTCCACTCCGTCTTCGCCGTACTGCTGTCGGGCCAGGGCCTCGGTCAGTCCGACGGAAGCGACCTCGGGCTCACAGTACGTCACCCGGGGTATTCCGAGATCGTCGAAAGTCGGTGGGTGCAGTCCGGCGATGTCCTCGGCGACCTGGATCCCCTGCTGGAAGCCCCGGTGAGCCAGCTGCGGTCCCGGAACGAGATCTCCGACGGCCCATACCCCGGGAATGCTCGTCGTGTGGCGATCGTCGGTCGGCACGAACCCGCGGTCCATTGCGACCCCCACGCTCTCGTATCCCAGGTCGCCGGAGTTGGGGCCGCGGCCGACGGCGACGAGGAGCAGATCGCCGTCGTAAACGTCTCCGGACTCGACGGTCACCTGCACTCCGGTGTCCTGGACCTCGACGGACTTGAACGCCGTAGCGGTCTTCACCGTGATGCCGCGCCGCCGGTACGCCCGTTCGACGGCCTTCGACGAGGCCTCGTCCTCCGTGGACAGCAACCGCGGGAGTGCCTCGATGATCGTGACGTCGGCGCCGAAAGAGCGCCAGGCGCTGGCGAACTCGACCCCGATCACCCCGCCACCGAGCACGACAGCCCGGGCCGGAACCTGCTCGAGGGCGAGCGCGTGGTCGCTCGTCAGGACCCGGTAACCGTCGATCTCGACACCGGGCAGGGTCTTCGGGCACGAGCCGGTGGCGAGCACGACGTGCCGCGCCTCGTACCGTGTCCCGTCGACCTCGACGGCGTTGGGCGAGACCAGCGTTCCGTGGCCTTCGACGACCGTGATGCCGCGGCTCTTCACCAGGCCGGTCAGCCCCTTGAACAACCGGTTGACGACACCGTCCTTGTACTTGTTGACGCCGAGCAGATCCACTCCGTCGAACGTCGCATTGACCCCGAACTGCTCACTGTTTCGAGCCGCGTCCGCGATCTCACCGGCATGCAGCAGTGCCTTGGTCGGGATGCAGCCTCGGTGCAGGCAGGTTCCGCCGATCTTGTCGCGTTCCACGACGGCGACTTTCAGTCCGAGCTGAGACGCTCGCAGCGCGCAGGCGTACCCGCCGCTGCCGCCACCGAGGACGACCACGTCAAAAGTGCTGTCGGCACTCTCCGCCACCGGACCTCCGCGGGTCAGCCTGCCGTTGGTCAGGCTGTCATCCTTTCACCAGGGATGCCCGCTGTCGCACGGACCCGGAGACCGGCCGTGCGACGCTGCCGTCGCGAGCGGCCACATCTGGCACTGCGTCCAGCCTGGCGGTCAGCTCCCGACCCTGGTGCGGGAGACTGGTCGGAACCGATGTGCGACGGAGGAAACGCAGACGATGGCACGGCGATGGCTCAAACGTGGGGACCGTCCCGGCACGGTCAGGACCTCGGTCGATGCGGACACCAGGCATCTGCAGCAGTTCGCGGAGAGCAGGGCCGGGGTCGAAGGGTTCGTCGAGCCTCGTACCGCCGTCACCGAGATCACCTTGATGCTGGTCGCCAAGGACGGTGAATGGACCCGCCGACGGGTTCCCTCCGTTCAATGGGCACACGAGTTCGCGAACAAGTTCGGGATCCCGAGCTATGACGCCGCGGTGGTCGGCTACCCGCAGCGGATGCGGGACTACAACAAGCGCGTCAAGGACGGCAAGAGGGCCACCGAGTAGTTCGCCGCATGAAGGGTTGACCGCGCGTCAGTGCCCACTTGCCCTTTCGGTGGCCAGCTGAACCAGGGTGCGAACCGCCGCCCCCGTTCCGCCCCTGGGGGTGTAACCAAACGGCTCGCCCTCATGAAATGCCGGCCCGGCGATGTCCAGATGGGCCCAGGGGATGCCCGCACCGACGAACTCACGGAGGAACGCCGCGGCGAACAACGCTCCGCCCGCCCTCTCGGTGTTGTGCTGAGACAGGTCCGCGATCTTCGACGCCTTCACCTTCTCGTTCATCTCCTCCGGGATCGGCAGGGGCCACACGCCCTCGCCGGCGCGCTGGGCGACCTCTGGGATCTCCCGCAGCAGTGCCTCGTCGTTCGACATCACGCCGGCGACTCTCGCTCCCAGCGCGACGATGCACGCGCCGGTGAGCGTCGCGACATCGACGATGACGTCCGGCTCGTCCTCGCTGGCCTTCACCAGACCGTCGGCCAGCACCAGGCGACCCTCCGCGTCTGTGTTAAGCACCTCGACGGTCTTGCCGCCGGCCATTGTCAGAACGTCGCCTGGACGGGTGGCATTGCCGGAGGGCATGTTCTCCGCCAGACATGCATACGCCGTGATCCGGATCGGAAGCTCGAGATCGGCGATGGCGGTGATCGCCGCGACCACCGCGGCCGCGCCGGACATGTCGCATTTCATCGTCATCATGGCGGAGCCCGGTTTCAGCGACAGGCCGCCAGAGTCGAACGTGATGCCCTTACCGACGAATGCCAGGTGGGTCTTCGCCTTGCGCGGCTGGTACGTCAGCTTGACCAGGCGGGGCGGGTTGACCGATCCGCGGCCCACACCGATGAGCCCACCGAGTCCCTCCCGCTCCAGGGCAACCTCGTCCAGCACTCGTACACCGACCTTGGAGGTCTTTGCAGCCGCCACCGCGGCGTCGGCGAAGGCCGCGGGGACGAAGTCACCGGCAGGGGTGTTGATCCAGTCCCGGGTCATGTTGACTGCTCGGGCGACGACCTGGGCCGCCTCGGCTGCGCCCTGGGCGGCCTTGTTCCGCGCCACCTCGGAGGTGATGACGATCTGGTCGATGGGGCGACGCTGGTCCCCGGTCTTGTAGCTGGTGAACGCATAGTTGCCCAGCATGGCGCCCTCGGTGACTGCTCTGACCCGCTCGGGGGTGTCACTCGGCAACGCGTAGGTCACCGAGGTGGTACCGGCAAGTGCCCGACTCGCTGCGCCTGCCGCCCGCCGGATCGACTCGTGGTTTCGGGGGTCTGACGGGTCGAGTCCCACGGCCACAACGAGAGGAGCCTTGACCTTTCCGCCGGACGGAATCTTCACGACCTCACCCGCCTTCCCGGTGGCGCCCAGGGACTTGAGGATGCCGGCGAAGCCGCGCCCGAAGGCGTCAGCAACGTCATCGGGAGCGTGAGGCGCGACGGTGCCGTCCTCTTGCTTGACGATCCCGATGACGACGGCGTCGGTGGCGGACTTGCTCGCCGGACCTTTGCGCAGGTTGATCGATGTCACAATCACGGTTCCTTCGTGCTAGGTGGCGGGTCATCGACAGGTTACGCGGAGCCGGTGGCCCCCCGGGGCTGCGGTAGGTTCGCCGCCATGTCGATGCTCCGGTCCCCGCTGCATGATCGTCACGTCGGCCTCGGCGCCAGGCTGGCCGAGTTCGGGGGCTGGGAGATGCCGCTGGAGTACGCAGGCGGCGGTGTGCTCAAGGAGCATGCGGCCGTACGGGAATCGGTCGGCATCTTCGACGTCAGCCATCTCGGCAAGGTGACCGTGCGCGGCCAGGGAGCGGCCGCCTATGTCAACAACTGCCTCACCAATGACCTTCACCGGATAGGTCCCGGTCGTGCGCAGTACACGCTGTGCTGCGATGCGGAGTCCGGCGGGGTTGTCGACGACCTGATCGCGTATCTGCGCGGCGAGGACGAGGTCTTCCTGGTTCCCAACGCGGCCAACACCGATGAGGTCGTGCGACGGTTGACCGGCGCCGCACCCGCCGGGGTCGACGTGCTCCCACAGCACCGTGACTTCGCCGTACTCGCCGTGCAGGGCCGCCGCAGCGACGAGGTCCTCTCCGCGGTCGGCCTCCCTACGGGACACGACTACATGGCGTTCGTCGACGCCGGTTTCGCGGGGGAGCCGGTGGTCGTGTGCCGCACGGGCTACACCGGTGAGCGAGGCTACGAGCTCGTCGTCCCCAGCGGCGCAGCGCCGGCGCTCTGGGACGCGGTGTTGGAGGCCGGCCAACAGCACGCCATCCGCCCGTGCGGACTGGCGGCCCGCGACACGCTGCGCACCGAGATGGGGTACCCCCTGCACGGACAGGACATCTCGATCGACATCTCACCCGTGCAGGCACGGCTGGGATGGGCGGTCGGGTGGAAGAAGGAGGAGTTCTGGGGACGCCAGGCACTGGTGGTCGAGAAGGCCACCGGTCCGGCTCGACTGCTCCGCGGACTGGTTGCGACGGGGCGGGGAATCCCCAGACCGCACATGAACGTCGTCGACGCCGACGGCAACGGGGCCGGTGAGATCACCTCGGGCACGTTCTCGCCCACCAGGCGAGTCGGCGTAGGGCTCGCACTGCTCGACTCGCGGATCGACGACGGCGCTGAGGTCTTCGTCGACGTACGCGGCCGGCGGCACGCGTTCCTCGTCACCAAGCCCCCGTTCGTCACCCCATCGGTCTGACCCACACCACGATCCGACAGTTGTTCACCACGATCCGACAGCTGGCGCCGCGGTACCTGTCAGCTGATGACCAGGACGAGCAGCGCGACAGTGGTCGTCAGCTCGGTGACGGCGCCGAGAACGTCACCGGTGATGCCACCGAGCCATCGCGTGGCCAGCGCCACCAGGATCGCTGACGAGACTGCGCCGACC
>JBKPNJ010000201.1:0-18736 GCA_046732575.1 Actinomycetota bacterium | reverse complement strand
GCTCTGGAAAGCCGCTGGGAGAAGGAGAAGGAGAGCCTCAACCGGGTCGGCGAGATCAAGGAGCGCATCGACGAGCTACGGGTCCAGGCCGATCGTGCCCAGCGCGAAGGCCAGCTGGCGCTGGCGTCGAAGATCCTGTACGGCGACATCCCTGAGCTGGAGAAGGAGCTGTCCGCAGTCGACGAGCTGGAGACCAGCCAGGCGGGAGCCGAGCAGCCGATGATGAGTGAGGAGGTCGGGGCCGACGAGGTGGCCGAGGTCGTCGCCGCGTGGACCGGCATCCCGACCGGCCGGCTGCTGGAGGGTGAGACGGGCAAGCTGCTGCGGATGGAGGATGAGCTCGGCCACCGTCTGGTGGGCCAGCGCAAGGCCGTCGCGGCCGTGTCCGACGCCGTTCGGCGCGCCCGGGCAGGGATCTCCGACCCGGACCGACCAACCGGGGCGTTCCTCTTCCTCGGTCCCACCGGTGTGGGCAAGACCGAGCTGGCCAAGTCGCTGGCCGACTTCCTGTTCGATGACGAGCGGGCGATGGTCCGCATCGACATGAGCGAGTACTCCGAGAAGCACACCGTGTCGCGGCTGGTCGGGGCCCCGCCGGGCTACGTCGGCTACGACGAGGGCGGTCAGCTGACCGAAGCGGTCCGTCGTCGGCCGTACTCCGTCGTTCTGCTCGACGAGGTCGAGAAAGCGCACACCGGTGTGTTCGACATCCTGCTTCAGGTGCTCGACGACGGCCGGCTCACTGACGGACAGGGCCGTACCGTCGATTTCCGCAACGTCATCTTGATCATGACGTCGAACCTCGGCTCGCAGTTCCTCGCCGACCCGGGGCTCGACGAGGAGAAGAAGCGGGACGCGGTGATGGGTGTGGTGCGCACGTCGTTCAAGCCCGAGTTCCTCAACCGGCTCGATGAGATCGTGTTGTTCGACCCGCTCGGAACCGCGGAGCTCACGCGCATCGTCGACCTCCAGGTCGACCGCCTCGCCCGCCGTCTCGCCGAGCGCCGGATCACCCTCGAGGTCACGGGCGCGGCCAAGGAGTGGCTGGCCATCTCCGGGTTCGACCCCGTCTACGGTGCACGTCCGTTGCGGCGGCTGGTGCAGAGCGCGATCGGCGACAGACTCGCCCGCGAGCTGCTCGGGGGGACGGTGAGCGACGGGAGCACAGTTACCGTTGACCTCGACGAGGCCCGCGACGGTCTGGAGGTTCGGGCGACCGCGCCGTGATGGGATCGACCAGGTGAACCAGTCGGCAGCACGACCGCGTCAGGTGTCGGTTGCCGGCCTGATGGCTGTCGTCGGCGCCGTTGTTGGCCTAGGGAGTGCGTTCTCTGCGATCACCCAGCTGGACTCCGGTCCGGTCCGCGACGAGGTCGACCGGCTGCTCGCCGAGCCGCGGTTCTCGTCGGTCAGCGTCGACACGGCCCTGACCTGGATGCGCGTGGGAATCACCGTCTCCGCGGTCTTGTGCGTGGTGGCCCTGGTGCTGGCGGTATTCGTGCTGCGCGGTCACCGTGGCTCACGCATCGGCCTCACCGTGATAGGTGCGGTGACCGCCGCTTTCATGCTGCTTGCTGGAATCGCGGGCGCGTTCGCCTCCGCGTACGTCGCGATCGGTGTCGGGTTGCTGTGGACACGTGCCGCGCGCTCCTGGTTCGCTCCGCCGCCACAGCCACCTACGCTGTGAGCCAGAACGAAGGGAGCACGGTGGACAGCGA
Organism: Actinomycetota bacterium; assembly: GCA_046732575.1. Lineage (GTDB taxonomy): Bacteria > Actinomycetota > Actinomycetes > Propionibacteriales > Nocardioidaceae > JBKPNJ01. The sequence continues at coordinate 17,018 of JBKPNJ010000201.1, read as the reverse complement.
GGAGACAGTGATCCGTCGTGCCGACAGGCGGCCGGTACCTGTCACCGCCGCGGTCGCCATGAGCTGGGCCGGCGCGACGGCGACGATCGCGTTCGGCGTCCTGTTCCTCTTCCTCGCCTCCGATGACGGGTTCCTGCGGGAGTACGGCAACCGCGTCGACAGCAGCGGCGGCCAGGGCGCCCTCGTCACTCAGGTGCGCATCACCGGGGTCGTCATGATCGGGTGGGGGGCGCTGATCGCTGTGGTCGCCGCCCTGGCCGCCGGGCGGCACAACTGGGCGCGGATCGCACTGACCGCGATGGCGGTCATCTATGTGGGCACCGCCTTCGTGGGTCCGTTCGCCTCGGGTGCCGTGGGGTTGCCCTATGCGGCATACGTCATCGCCTGCGTGGCACTGCTATGGACCCGGCCCGCCCGCACGTGGTTCTCCGCAGCAGAGATCGCCGGGCCGGCCGGCTACCGGCAACGTCTGCCGAAGCTGCGCTGAGCCTCGTTCGACTGCTCTCCGGCCCGGCGGCCGTCACCTTGTGCACCGCCGATCTGCGGTGGATGTTCGTCACCACCGGCGTAACATCCACCGTGGACCCAGCCCAGCAGCGTTCTCGGGGGGCTGGTGCGGCGGATAGCTGTCGGATCGCGCCGATCAACTGTCGGATCGCGCCGAACAACTGTCGGATCGCGGCGGGGAGGTGGCTGGCTGGCTAGCTGTCGGCCAGACCCACGCGGAGCCGTGCAAGCGCCTCGTCGATGACCTCATCCCGCTTGCAGAACGCCCAGCGCACCAGCGGGCGGCCGGCCTCGATGTGGTCATAGAAGACCTGGTGCGGTATCGCGACCACTCCTGCCCGCTCGGGCAGCGCAAGGCAGAACTCCACGCCGTCGCGGTAACCGAGCGGCCGGATGTCGGTCGTGACGAAGTACGTCCCCTGCGGCACATAGACCCCGAAGCCCAGGTCGCGCAGACCTGAGCAGAGGCGGTCGCGCTTGGACTGGAGCGTGCTCCGGAACCGGGCGAAGTACTCGTCGGGCAGGGCGAGCGCCTCGGCGACGGCGGGTTGCAACGGTGCTCCGGATGTGAACGTCATGAACTGCTTCGCGGTGTTGACGGCAGTCACGAGGGAGGCACTGGCGCACACCCAGCCGACCTTCCAGCCGGTGAATGAGAAGGTCTTTCCCGCGCTCGAGATCGTCAGCGTCCGGTCGCGCATCCCGTCATAGGACGTGAGCGGCAGATGCGCATGGCCGTCGAACGTCAGGTGCTCGTAGACCTCGTCGGTGATCACCAGCAGGTCGTGCTCGCGGGCAACGTCGGCGATGCACCGCAGTTCATCGTCGTCGAGAACGGTCCCGGTCGGGTTGTGCGGCGTGTTGATGAGCAGGGCCTTGGTCCGCCGGGAGACGGCGGCCCGCAGGGCGTCGACGTCGAGCCGGAAGTCAGGCGCCCGCAGTGTGACCGGCACGCGGACACCGCCCGCCATCGCGATGCCGGCTGCGTACGAGTCGTAGTAGGGCTCGAGCGCGACTACCTCGTCGCCGGGCTCGACGAGAGCGAGGAGCGCTGCCGCGATGGCCTCGGTGGCACCGGTGGTGACCAGCACCTCAGTGTCCGGGTCGAACCGCTGGCCGTAGAACCGTTCCTGGTGGTCGGCGATGGCCGTCCGGAGCTCGGGGATCCCGATGCCCGGTGCGTACTGGTTGCGGCCTGACCGCAGTGCGGCGACGGCGGCCTGGATGATCGCGTCCGGGCCATCGGTGTCGGGGAAGCCCTGACCGAGGTTCACCGACTGTGTGCGCATCGCGAGCGCCGACATCTCGGCGAAGATGGTGGTGCCCAGGTGCTGCAGTCGGTTCGCGAGCCGCGCCTCGGTCATGCCGGTTGACTCTAAGCCACGGCGGTAGGGCCGAGACCGCGCGACGCCCTTAGGCTGCCGACATGGACGACCGTGGCGCGCTGCTGCAGCACATCAACGCCAAGGCCGTCGTGCATGAGAACGTGACACTCTCCTCGGGCCGCCGGGCCGACTACTACGTCGACCTCCGGCGAGTGACGCTCGACGCCCGGTCGGCCCCGCTGGTCGGGCGGGTCATGCTCGCGCTGACGGCAGACCTGGACTACGAGGCGGTCGGCGGCCTCACGCTCGGTGCCGACCCTGTGGCCATCGCGATGATGCACGCGGCGGCGGCGCAGGGGCGCGCTCTCGATGCGTTCGTGGTTCGCAAGGAGGAGAAGCGGCACGGCCTGCAGCGACGGATCGAAGGCCCTGACGTGACCGGGCGTCGTGTCTTGGCCGTGGAGGACACGTCAACGACAGGTGGCTCCGTTCTCACCGCCGTCGAGGCGCTGCGCGATGCGGGCGCGGAAGTGGTCGCGGTGGCCGTCATCGTTGACCGGGCCACGGGGGCACGCGAGAACGTCGAGGCGCAGGGCACGGACTACCGCTACGCCTTCGGTGTGGGCGATCTCGTGCTCGACTCCTGATCCGCAGAGCGCCCGGCCTCGCGACGGTCGAGCAGCATGTGCACTCCGATCGGGACCGTCGAGATGAGCAGGGCGCCGAGGATGATCAGGTCGAGGCGCGGCTCGATGTGCTCGCGGACGAAGGCGATGTCGCCGAGTGAGTAGCCCAGCAGGGTGATCCCGCAGGCCCAGACCAGGCCTCCGATGGCGCTGTAGACGAGGTAGCGGCGCCGGCTCATCTGCGCTGCTCCAGCCGTCACGGTGATGAGGGTACGAACGATCGGGACGAAGCGAGCAAGGATGATCGCCGGTGCGCCGTACCGGTCGAAGAAGGCATGGGTGCGCTGGACGTACTCCGGTCGGATCAGCCGTCCGTGGGAGCGTTCGAGGATGGGTGGGCCCGCGCGGTGGCCGATCTCGTAGCCGACGGCGTTCCCGACCACCGCGCCGATCGTGAGGACGACGCAGACCAGCCAGATCGGATGGTCGATCGTGCCCTGGCTGACCAGCAGCCCGACGCTGAACAAGAGCGTGTCGCCGGGAAGGAAGAAGCCGAGCAGCAGGCCGCACTCGGCGAAGATGACGAAGAGGACGCCCCAGAGTGCGTACTGCCCGAACGAGTCGACCAGGGTGTTGGGGTCCAACCAGCCGAGACCGGCCATCTGGGGTGTCAGCACGTAGCCAAGGGTAACTGCCCGCCCAGCCGCTGCCTCGCGAACGCCTAGCATGCCAGCGTGGCCCAGCGCGACCGATCTGCGGATGCGTCTGACGCTGCTGACGGCTTCGTCGGCGTCGGACCCTGGCCGGGCCGGCCTCCGAGCGCGCCGCAGTTCGACCCGGAGCTGCTTCGCGACGGAGACCGGCGCAACGTCGCCGACCGCTACAGGTACTGGCGGCTCGAGGCCATCGTGGCGGATCTCGACCAGCGACGTCATGGTTTCCATGTCGCGATCGAGAACTGGAGGCACGACTTCAACATCGGGTCGATCGTGCGGACCGCCAACGCCTTCCTGGCCGCGGAGGTCCACATCGTCGGCCGGCGGCGGTGGAACCGGCGTGGGGCGATGGTGACCGACCGCTACCAGCACATACATCACCACGAGTCGATCGCCGGGCTGGCCGACTGGGCGTCCGCCGCCGGACTGCCCGTGCTCGGAGTCGACAACCTCCCCGGCTCACTCCCGATCGAGACCTATCCACTCCCACGGCAGTGCGTCCTGCTGCTGGGCCAGGAGGGTCCGGGACTGTCGGGCCAGGCGCGGGCCGCATGTGCCGCCACCTTGTCGATAGCCCAGTTCGGCTCCACCCGGTCGATCAACGCAGGCGCCGCGGGAGCGATCGCCATGCACAGCTGGATCAGGCAGCACGCCGATCTCGACTGACGTGCATCCACCACGGCGGCTCGGGCGTCATCGCACACCGTCACCCAAGCTGGACCTGGCGCGCAGTGGCTCCCACCAGTGCCGGTTGTCGCGGTACCACCGGACCGTCTCAGCGAGCCCCGCGTCGAACGCCGTCTGCGGTGAGTAGCCGAGTTCGGCAGAGATCTTGGTGCTGTCGAGCGAGTAGCGCCGGTCGTGCCCCGGCCGGTCCACGACCGGTTCGACCATGCTCCAGCCGGCATCGCAGGCCTCCAGCAGCCGCCGGGTGAGCTCCCGATTGGTCATCTCGGCTCCGCCACCGATGTTGTAGATCTCGCCGATGCGACCGGCCGAGCGAACGAGCTCCACGCCACGGCAGTGGTCGTCGACGTGCAGCCAGTCACGGGTGTGGAGACCGTCGCCGTAAAGAGGAACCCGCCGGCCCTTCAGCAGGTTCGTCACGAAGAGCGGGATGATCTTCTCCGGTAGCTGGTACGGCCCGTAGTTGTTGCAGCAACGGGTCACGAGGACCGGCAGCCCGTGCGTGCGGTGGTAGGCGCGAGCGATCAGGTCACTGCTCGCCTTGCTCGCCGAGTACGGCGAGTTGGGCTCCAGCGGCGACTCCTCGGTCCACGAGCCGGTCCGGATCGAGCCGTAGACCTCGTCGGTGGAGACGTGGACGAACCGGTCGACGTCGTTGTGCATTGCCGCCTGCAGCAGCGTCTGAGTTCCCACGACATTGGTCATGACGAACTCCGCGGCGCCGAGGATGGAGCGGTCGACGTGGCTCTCGGCGGCGAAGTGGACGACTTCGTCCACCTGCGCCATCAGCGTCTCGACGAGCGCCAGGTCAAGGATGTCGCCCTCGACGAAGCGCAGCCTCTCCGAAGCCGCGACCGGCCCGAGGTTCGCCGTGCTGCCGGCGTACGTCAGCTTGTCGAGAACGATGATCTCGGCGTCGTGCAGCCGGGGGTATCCGCCGGACAAGGCGGATCGCACGTAATGCGAGCCGATGAAACCGGCACCGCCGGTGACCAGGACCCTCATCGATGTCCGCTTCCTGTGCGGTCGCCGTTACGCGTTCTCTTCTCCCGTCGGCCCAGCGTCCTCCTCCGGTGGCACCGAGTGCACGATCGGGCGCGGCAGGCGATCCATCCACTCGGTGCGGACGTAGTCGACCACGTGCCTGCCCGGCGGTGCATCGATGCGCGTGATCCCGGGGATGTCCCGTCCCGCAACCAGCGCGTCGATGACCTCCACCTCGCGACGCTTGCGGAGCGTCCGGTTGCTCTTGTCGAAGTCGGTCGAGGACCAGTGGTCGAACTCGTCCGCGTCGAGCCACTTCAGCTCGAACTGCAACCCCTGCTGCATGCGCAGCCACCGTGTCTCCTCAGGGAGCATCCGCAACTCCCAGTCGAATGCCTTCACGTATGTGTACTCCGGCCCGTTCGGGAAGATGAACGGCTCGAGGTTGATGTACTCGAAGTCGAAGTAGGCCGTCTTCTCGTCCGCCACGTAGAGCGGGTGGCGGGGGATGATGACCACGACGTCCACCGGCTCGAGCTGCCAGTTGAGCGTTCGTAGCGCCTTCACGCCGATCTCGGTAAGGACCATGTCGCCGTCCCACTTCAGCGAGTACGACGTGCGTACCCCCGAGAACGACCAGTTATAGAAGTACGCAAGGGAGTGCAGGGAGTCCGGTGGTGTGTGGAGGTGCTCTGGACCGCACCGGGAGACGCTGAACGGATACGACCTCACCTCGAACCGGTCGCTCGCACCGTGCCGTTCGGCGAGCTCGGTGGCGAGCTCGGGCGTGCCGTCGTCGGAGCCGTTGTCGACGACGATGATGCGGTCGACGGCGCGGATCAGCGGCGGAAGCGCGAACGGCAGCGACCGGGCTTCGTTCTTGACGCGCAGGACCGCCGTCATGCCGTGTGGGGTCGGTCCCTCGGCCCAGCTCCAGTGCACGTCGAAGTCATGCCGCTGCTCACGATTCGCCATCTGACCGGGGCTGCTCACCTGTCCTCCCGCTCACCCACAGCGTTCCGGCGCAGCTTGGCGCGAAGCCCGACCGGGATACGCTCGCGGTAGCGGTGGGGGATCCTGTGCACGAACCTGTCGATCGCGCGTTCCGGACCGGTCGGCGGGTCCACAGCGGACAGCGCGGCTCGGTCGGACGAGGCGAGGCTGTCATCTGAGTCCGCCAACCCGTCTGCCTCCTGTTCGGCCCCGGACGGGTCCGTGACCGGCTGGCCGTCGGCCCTGCGTCGCACGTTGGGCGAGCCGGCCGCCAGGATCGACGACAGCGCGATGCCCTCGGCCTCCTCGTACAGTGCGGAGTAGCCGACCCGGGCAGCATCCATCCGCTGCTGCGCATCAGCGTCGGACGGGTCGTCAGCCAGCCGGTCCAGCGCGCCGGACACCTCATCGGCCAGCTCTCGCAGTCTCAGTGGCACCTCCAGTTGGTCCCAGCCCGATGGTGAACGTCGCAACCCCGGATCGACGAAGTTGTGGGCCGCTCGCATCGCGGACGAGGTCGCACCGATGATCACCGGCTGGTTCAGCCGGTCGCCCAGGTCTGCCACGACCGAGGTCCAGTCCTCGAGCAGGTCGGAGTACCGCACAAACGCGCGGTTGGCGTCGCGGGTGGAGCGTTCGGTGTAGAACATCAGGTTGAGCCAGCCGGCGGTGCGGCTGGTCGTCGTGAGCCGGCCGCCGTATGAGCGCTGCTTGCTGACGACGACTTCGGTGGGGTCACGCAGCATCGTCACGACGGCGGTCCTTGCGCCCAGCTCTGAGGCACACTGCTGCCAGATGGGCAGAAACCAGATCAGCCGAGGATCCTTCACCACGAGGTCGGTCGAGATCTCCAGCTGCTGGCCCAGCCAGCGTTCCAGTGCGTTGCGTGCGCGCAATCGGTTGAGGAACTTGCCGGTCTCGAACCACGCACTCGGCCGCGCGTCGGAGGGGTGCACCCGTGCGGCGCGGAGCAGCCGGGCGTGATAGTCCACCACCCACTGCGGCTCTGCGAAGCCCTTGGGGTTGGTGGGGTCGGCGGTGACCTCCGGTTGTGGGACATGGAACCCCAGCTCTCTGAGGATTCCGGCCATCAGGCTGGTGCCGCTCCGGCCGGAGCCCGCGACGAAGACGATCCGGCGGTCGGGCACGAGGTCGGTGGCGTCAGTCATGGGTCCCATCTCACGAAGGCGCTGACGGCCTCGAGTCGCCCGCGCGCGCCGTCTCCCGTGCGGGCGAGGGCGTCAGCTCATCGTAGATGCCGTACTCGATCCGAAGGTGCCGCCGCAGACGCTCGCGACCAGCGGCGGAGATTTCCAGCTCCCTCACCGGGGAGGCGTTACGTCGATCCAGCTCAAGGGTTGTGCCGACCCGTTCGGTGAGATAGTCCACCAGCAGATCGAGGCTTTCGTAGCGGAAGATGTGGTCGACACCCACGTGGGTCGACAGCCCACGGACGAACTCCGCCTGGCTGCCGATCTGGGCGAAGGGCGCCCGGCCCGCGATGTAGGCGTCCGCGAACTCCTCGAACGTGACGTGACCGGTGTAGTTCCTGTGTCCCGGGCTCCCTGGGGCAGCAAGCGCTTCACGTGAGCGGTAGCGCCACCAGCTGTGCACCCAATCGATCGGTTCGCGGAAGAGGCAGACGGTTTCGTAGGCTCTGCGCCGGTAACCTGCGACCTCCAGCAGTGGGACCACCAGCCGTTCGAACTGGGCTGCGGGCATGTGCTTGAGGGCCGGGTTGCGCGGCATCGAGATCATGGCGCGCCAGATCAGCTTCGGCTCGATCGACGACGATGCGCACTTGGGCATCGCGAGGAACGCGAAGCCCAGATGTGGGGCGGCGATCATGGGTGCCCACGATAGCGAGCAGGCGGCGCCTTGCTCATCCGCTGGGGGCCGTGCCGCATCCCGACTGAATCGCCGGCTCACACCGTTAGGGTTGCCGCATGACCGAGCGTCTCGTCGTGATCGGCGGGGATGCGTCCGGGGCGAGCGCAGCCAGCCAGGCCAAGCGCGGCAACCCCGACGGGCTCGACGTCGTTCTGCTCGAGAGGAGCGAATGGACGTCGTACTCCGCCTGCGGCATACCGTACTGGATCGCTGGTGACGTCGACGGTCCCAGCACCTTGGTGGCCCGCACGCCGGAGGAGCACCGCGAGGCCGGCATCGATGTGCGGATGGGCACGGAAGCCACTGAGATCGACCTCGAGGCTCGCCGCATCGTGGCCCGGGACAGTGATGGCAGGATCGAGCGGCTCGCGTTCGACCATGTGGTGATCTCCACCGGGGCGACGCCGGTCCGGCCCGACCTGCCGGGCATCGACCACCAGGGCATCTACGGCGTGCAGACGATCCGCGATGGTGCCGCGGTGATCGACCACCTGGGCGGGTTCGATACAGGCGGTCGGAGCATCGACCGCGCCGTCGTCGTGGGCGCGGGCTACATCGGTGTCGAGATGTCGGAGGCGCTGAAGCGGCGGGGGCTGGACGTGACGATCCTCGACCGGGCACCGGAACCGATGACGACTCTCGATCCGGACATGGGTTGCCTGGTGCGCAAGGCGATGGAGGGTTTCGGCGTCCGGGTTCTCGGATGCCAGTCGGTCGACGGGTTCGACGCCGACCGGCGGGGGTGGGTCAGGTCTGTCTGCGCATCCGGCACGTCGTACGACGCCGACATCGTCATCCTCGGACTGGGGGCGCGGCCGGAGGTGACACTCGCCGAGGCCGCCGGACTGGATCTCGGCAGCTCCGGAGGTATCCGCACCGACGCGCGGATGGCTGTCGGTGGTCACGAGCAGGTGTTCGCGGCCGGGGACTGCGTCGAGTCCTACGACCGCATCTCACAGTCCTGGGTGCACGTGCCGCTGGGCACTCACGCGAATAAGCAGGGCAGAGTCGCCGGCATCAACATCGCAGGTGGGTATGCCCGGTTCCCCGGCATCGTGGGTACGGCGGTGAGCAAGGTGTGTGACCTTGAGATCGCCCGCACCGGCCTGGGGACGGCAACGGCAGATCGGGCCGGGTTCCGGTACGAGATGGTGACGATCGAGTCCACGACGCTGGCCGGGTACCTGCCCGACGCTCGGCCGATGACCGTCAAGATGCTGGCCGAGCTCGGCACGGGGATGCTGCTCGGGGCTCAGATCGTGGGACGCGAAGGGTCGGCCAAACGGATCGACACCTGCGCGCTGGCGCTCTGGAACCGGATGAGCGTAGACGATCTGATGCAGACCGACCTGGCCTACGCCCCTCCCTTCTCGCCGGTCTGGGATCCCGTGCAGATCGCGGCGCGGGCGCTGGTGGCGAAACTGGGCCGGTAGGGGACTCAGAGCAGGCCGCTGAGGTCCTCGACGGTCAGGTCGGCGCCGGCCTCGAGCAGCATCTCCGCCGTCAAGGTGGTCAGCACTCCGACGACTGTCCGGTAGCCCGCCGCCCGTGCCGCCGCCACGCCGTTGGTGGAGTCCTCGAAGGCCACCGACCTCCCCGGTGGCACCTCGAGCCGCTCGCTGGCCAGCAGGAAGCCCTCCGGATCCGGCTTGCCGATGACCACGTCGTCGGCGGTGACCACGACGTCGATCAGCTCGCGGACGCCCACCAGATCCAGCGCGTGCCCGACGGACTCCTTCCGTGCCGAGGTGACGAGCGCCAGCGGCACCTCGCGGTCGGCGAACCACCGGACCAGATCCGCGGCACCCGGCACCGCGTCGATGGTGACCTCACCGTCGGGAACGACGGCCAGGGCCTCGGCGAACAGATCGTCGAGATCGTGGTCGTGCCAGGGCCCGGGGGTCGACGCGAGCACGTCGGAGCCACGTCGCCCGATGAAGTTTCGGCGGTAGGTGTCCTCGTCGATCGTCCAACCGTGGTTCTCGAAGAGCGTGAACCACTGGGCGCGGTTGTGCGGCTCGCTGGTGACAAGCGTGCCGTCGAGGTCGAACACCGCGGCGCGGAACACCGACAGGTCTAGCGTCTCCACGCAAAGAGCCTGTCTCCGACGGCGACGCGTTCCGCCGTGGTGATGTCCTCCAGAGCGTCGGCCTTCGCATCGAGAGCCACGACCGGGACGACAGCGGAGTAGCCGGCCGACTCCACGCCCGTGGGGCTCCATTCCACGATCGGGTCGCCAGCGCTCACCGCGTCGCCCTCGGCGGACTTCAGCGTGAATCCCTCGCCCTGCAGCTTCACGGTGTCGATGCCGAGATGAACCAGCACACCGGCCCCGCCCTCACCGACGATGACGAAGGCATGCGGATGGAGCTTGACGATCTTCCCCGAAATGGGTGCCACCGCCACCGCGGTCTGCCCTTCCGGGGACACGGCAACACCGGGACCGACGATCTCCTGCGCGAAGACCGGGTCCGGGACCTCACGCAGGGCGGTGACCGTCCCGGCGACCGGTGCAGACACGATCAGCATCACAGGACGCCCACGACGTCGCCGGCGACGTTCCGTTCTGCCTTGCTCATTCCTGACCTCCAGTCGTGGGATCGGTCATGGTGACCTTGGCCAGCCCGCGTGGTGCGTCCGGGTCGAGACCGAGGTGACCCGCCAAGGATTCCACGATCAGCTGCCCGGGGAGCACCAACCCCAGCGGCGCGACCGGCTCCGGCAGATCGGGGCCGGGTACGACGACGCCGCCGGCCCCGAACCGGGAGCTCCCGCCGATCGCGATCACAGCCGCACCTCGCGAACGCAGGTCCACGGCCAGGTCGTTCATCCCGGTCAGCATCGGCCCGTCCCGCGCCGCCACCACGATGGCGGCCAGTCCCGGGTCGACAACGGCGATCGGCCCGTGCCGGAGGTCGGCATAGGACAAGCCTCGAACGGGGCGCAGGCAGGTCTCCTCCAGCTTCAGCGCGATCTCCATCGCCGTGCCGAGAGCCAGGCCACGACCGGAGACGAGCGTCTGCTCGGAGCCGGCGAGCACCTCGACCGCCTGATCGATTCCGGCACGGTCGTCGATGAGCTTCTGCATCTGCCCGGGCGCGCGTTCCACCGCGCTCTCCAGCGGCGCGGAATCGGGTGCCGCGGCGGAGGCGACCGCGATCATCGCGACCAGCTGGGTGGTGTAGGACTTGGTGGCGGGAACAGCCCGCTCGGCGCCCGCCTGGGTCACCAGCGCCAGATCGGACGAACGCGCGAGCGCGCTCCCGGCGTCGTTGGTGACGGCGACGGTCGCGGCACCGCACTCCGCGGCCCACGCCTGGGTACGCACGATCTCCTCGGTCTCACCGGATTGGGAGACCGACACGACACAGGTGTCGGACAGGTCGATCCTGTTGCGGTAGTGCGTGGCGATGCTGGGCGCGGCCAGTGCCGCCTGGAGCAACCCAAGGCTCTCCAGTAGATACCGTCCATAGATCGCCGCGTTGTCCGAGGACCCCCGGGCGACGAACAGGACATGCCGGCATCCGCCCAGCAGGCCGCGCAACGGGCCACGCTGCTGACGCAGCGAGCGCCAGGTCGCGTCGACAGCCGCCGGCTGTTCGGCGATCTCCCGCATCATCACGGTCATCGGTGGGCGCCGTCGGTGAAGACACGCACGCCGGCCACCCAGGTCGACGCCGTCCTGAGGCTCTCGTCCAGCCACACCAGGTCTGCCCTGGCACCGACCTCGATACGGCCGAGATCATGGCGGCGCATCGCTTCCGCCGGGACACGCGTCGCGGCGTGTATGGCAACGCGCCGATCAACGCCGCAGGACACCGTGTTCCCGACCGCCTCGTCGATCCGGAGCGCCGAGCCGGCGAAGGACCCGCCCGGACGCCGCGGGGGCCCGTACCCCCCGATCTCGATGGTCTCGCCGCCCAGCTCGTACCGGCCCGGCGGCATCCCCATCGCGGCGACCGCATCCGTGACCAGCGCGATCCGCCCGGCCGCAGCGTTGAACGCCACTTTCACGGCTGTCGCACCGACGTGATGCAGGTCCGCGATCAGCCCGAGCGTCAACCGTTCGTCGAACAGCCCGGCACCGACCACGCCGGCGTCGCGGTGCCGCAGCGGGCGCTGCCCGTTGAACAGATGGGTCAGCAGTGTCGCTCCCGCGTCGGCGGCGGCCAGCACGGTGGCATCGTCGGCGTCGCTGTGCCCCACTGCCACGTCGACGCCGGCGGAGCGCAATCTGCGTACCGCCGGAATGGCTCCCGGCCGCTCGGGGGCGAGCGTCACATAGCGCAGATCCGGGCCCCCGGCCTGCAGCAGTCGGCCCAGCCGGTCAGGAGTCGGATCGACGAGCAGGTCGGCCCGGTGGGCGCCGCGGCGGCGCTCGGACAGGAACGGCCCCTCCAGGTGGATCCCGACCGGCTGCGCGCAGGCCGTGGGCAGCGCCAGCTGACGGTACCGGGTGATCGAGGCGACGAGGTCGTCGATCGAGGCGGTGATGAACGTGGGGACGTATGCCGTGCAGCCGCTCTCGGTGAGCCGCATCGAGATCTCGGCCCACTGCTGCTCGGTTGCCGCGGCGAAGTCGACGCCGTAGGCGCCGTTGATCTGCATGTCGACGAAGCCGGCGGCCAACGTCCCGGAGTCCAGAGTCGTCACCGACCCGAGGTCAGTCGGAGCGAGACCCGATCCCGCTCCGACGATCCGGCCCGAATCGAAGGCGACCCAGCCCGGTGTCAACCACCGCATACCCTGCAGGACGGTGGGGGCCTCGATCACGGGCACGCGCACTCCATTGACACCAGCTATCACCCTGCGCGATAAGCCTGCTGGACCGTACCAGTCTGGACACCCTCCGACGACGGTGCCGCACGACCCGGATGGGAACGCCGCACAGTACGCCGTGCTCCCTGCTCCCGCAGCGGCACGGCATGGCCCTCGACGCCGCGCAGCAGACCGCTCGGGCCGACACCGCTGAGCCGGCCCGGGCGAGGTGCTGACCGTACGGTCCTGCGACGCCGCTGCTGGTCCACCAGGCATCCACCGGGGCACCCCTTCGCTGGTCGTGACGGGTGTGGGCGGGGATACTGGGGCGAACCGCATCCGTCTTCCAGGGAGCCCGACCATGCCCATCGCGACGCCCGAGGTCTACGCCGAGATGCTCGACAAGGCCAAGCGTGAGTCGTTCGCCTACCCCGCGATCAACGTCACCTCCTCACAGACGCTCCACGCCGCTCTCCGAGGCTTCGCCGAGGCCGAGAGCGACGGCATCGTGCAGGTGTCGACCGGCGGCGCGGAGTACCTGTCCGGCTCGACGGTCAAGGACATGGTGACCGGCTCGGTGGCCCTGGCGGCGTTCGCCCACGAGGTGGCGGCGAAGTATCCCGTCAACGTCGCGCTGCACACCGACCACTGCCCCAAGGAGAAGCTGGACGGCTTCGTCCGCCCGCTGCTGCAGCTGTCCAAGGAGCGGGTCGCCAACGGCAAGGAGCCGTTGTTCGGGTCGCACATGTGGGACGGCTCGGCGGTGCCGCTGGAGGAGAACCTCGAGATCGCGGCCGATCTCCTCGAGCAGGCGCGCGCCGCCCGCATCGTGCTGGAGATCGAGGTCGGCGTGGTGGGCGGGGAGGAGGACGGAGTCGTCGGCGAGCGCAACGAGAAGCTCTACACGACCCCGGACGACGCGCTGGCCACCGTCGATGCGCTCGGGCTCGGCGAGAAGGGCAGGTACCTGGCTGCGCTCACCTTCGGAAACGTCCATGGCGTCTACAAGCCTGGCAACGTCAAGCTGCGCCCAGAGATCCTCAAGCAGGCACAGGAGGCCGTTGCCGCCAAGCATGGCCTCGGTCAGGGCGCGAAGCCGTTCGATCTGGTCTTCCACGGCGGCTCGGGGTCTCTGCTGGAGGAGATCCAGACCGCGCTCGACTACGGCGTGGTGAAGATGAACATCGACACCGACACCCAGTACGCCTTCACCCGCCCGGTTGCGGGCTTCATGTTCACCAACTACGAGGGTGTGCTCAAAGTCGACGGCGAGGTCGGGAACAAGAAGCAGTACGACCCGCGTGTCTGGGGCAAGGAGGCCGAGGCCGGGATGGCCGCCCGGGTCGTCACCGCTTGCGAGAACCTCCGCTCGGCCGGCACCACACTGAAGGCCTGACCGGTCGTGCCCGACAACCTGCTGGGCGGCCCGCCGGACACCCTGCTTCCGCCCGATCCGGCGGCGGAGCGTCTGGACTCCGGCGAGCCCGCGGAGGCGGTGGCCCGGGCTAACCCGGCTTCCAGCCTGGTCTGGGCCGTGCTGGCCGAGGATGCGCTGGCCGACGGGCGCGAACTCGACGCCTACGCCTACGCCCGGGTGGGCTATCACCGCGGGCTCGACGCACTGCGGCGCAACGGCTGGCGCGGCTACGGTCCGGTCCCGTACGAACACGTGCCCAACCGTGGCTTTCTGCGCGCGCTGGCGGCGCTGGCCAAGGCGTCGGCGCTCATCGACGACACAGCGGAGGCGGAGCGCTGCGCCGACCTGCTGCGCGACTCCACCGGACGGGCCCCCGACCAGCTGCCCTAGAGCCAGCGGGTGCCCGTGGTGGGCCGCTTCCATCGCCGGAGGTGAGAGAGCAGGGGCGCCCCAGATGCCGGAAGCGCAATGCGGTGTCGGAATCGTCCCCGGCTGCGATTCCGACACCGCATTGCACCGCGTAACCAATCATGCACGAATCCGCACAGAAAATCGACGGTGATCCCGGGAAAATTACTGATGACGGCCTCGGAGTCGCCACAAGCCCGACAAATCCGGTACCAAGTCTCAGAAACGGCGCGGCGGAAGCACCAGACGGGCTGCCCCGGGCACGACCTTCCAGTCCCGGTGCCGGTCGGGGCCCTCGAGCTCTCCGTCGGCGTTGCACCAGAAGTCCTGCCCGGTGACGCTGACCTGCCGAGCCCGCAGATACCGCACGTCGCGCCGCTGGGCGTGTGTCCCCCGCTTGAGCCCGATCGCGTAGGAGAGGCGTCGCAGCGGCGCCGTCGCGAATGAGACAACGACGTCGAGCAACCCATCCTCCGGATCGGCATCCGGCAGCAGCGTGGTGCCTCCACCGACGGTACGGCCGTTCCCGACGCCCACCTGGAGAACGAGGCGGTCAATGTCGGTGAGCACCTCGTCGTCGGCCTCGACGCGAAGCCGCAGGCCCTGCGTCTTCACCCCCGCGACGATCGCGCCGACCACGTAGCCCGGCTTGCCGATCCGGCTCTTCCAGGACTTGGCCTCGCGACCCGCTTGCGCCCCGACGCCGACGTGCACGGCGTTGGCGATGATGCTGCCCACCTGGTCCTCGAGCAGGTCGATGGCGCGGACCTCGCCATCGAGGCTGAGGTGCGCGGCCTCGGCGGGATCGAGCGGGATGCGGAGGGTGCGGGCGAAGTCGTTTCCGGTACCGAGTGGGATCAGTCCGACGACGGCATCGCTCAGCTCCTGACGGCGGTGCAGGCTCGCGAGCAGCGAGTGCAGGCTGCCGTCGCCACCGGCGACCACCAGTCGCCGGTCACCGCGACTGTCCAGCACCGAGTCGAGCTCCTCGGAGTCGGCGGTTCGTGCCACCTCAGCCTCGGCCCGCTCCGAGAGCACCGCCAGCGCCGCGTCGAGCGACTCCTCGTCGTTGCTGCCGGCGTCGGCGTTCGTGATCACCAGGATGCGCTCCACGTCGGCCGACCCTACCGGCTGGGCTCCGCTAGCCTTTGAGCCGCAAGAGCCCCGATTGCAATGGTGTCCAGGCATCGGGGCTTGTCGGCGCATCGGCCCGGGAGGGACGGCTCGGATGCCCGCGATCGTTATCGTCGGTGCCCAGTGGGGTGACGAGGGCAAGGGCAAGGCGACCGACCAGCTCGGTGATCGGGTCGACTACGTCGTGAAGTTCAACGGTGGGAACAACGCCGGTCATACGGTGGTCATCGACGGCCAGACGTTCGCGCTGCATCTGTTACCCAGCGGCATCCTGACACCAGGCGTGGTGCCGGTGATCGGGAACGGTGTCGTCGTCGACCTCGCCGTGTTGTTCTCCGAGATCGATGATCTCGACCGCCGCAGGATCGATACCTCCCGGCTCGTGGTCAGCGCGAACGCCCACGTCATTCCCGGATACAACCGTGTGCTGGACAAGGTGACCGAGCGGTTCCTGGGATCTCGCCGGATCGGGACGACGGGACGTGGCATCGGTCCGACCTACGCGGACAAGATGAGCCGGCTCGGCATCCGGACCCAGGACATCTTCGACGAGAAGATCCTGCGGCAGAAGGTCGAGGGAGCTCTCGAGCTGAAGAATCAGGTCCTCACCAAGATCTACAACCGGCGCGCCGTCCGGGTCGACGAGGCAGTGGACGAGCTGCTGTCGTTCGCCGAGCGGCTCGAGCCACTGGTCGCCGACACCGGGCTGCTGCTGTCAGAGGCGCTGGCTGGCGGCAAGAGAGTGCTGCTCGAAGCCGGTCAGGCGACGCTGCTCGACGTCGACCACGGCACCTATCCGTTCGTCACGTCCTCCTCGGCCACATCGGGTGGTGCGTGCACGGGGTCGGGCATCCCCCCACGCGACATCGAGAGTGTCGTCGCCATCGTCAAGGCGTACACGACACGGGTCGGCGAGGGTCCGTTCCCCACCGAGCTCACCGGCGACGACGGCGAGCGGCTCCGGGTCAACGGCGCCGAGTACGGGACGACGACCGGCCGGCCGCGCCGCTGCGGCTGGTACGACGCCGTCGTCGCCCGCTACGCCGCCCGCGTCAACGGCGTCACCGACTTCGTGCTCACCAAGCTCGACGTGCTGACCGGATGGGAGCAGATCCCGGTCTGCGTGGCATATGAGATCGACGGCGCCAGGGTCGAGGAGATGCCGATGACCCAGACGCAGTTCCACCACGCCCGCCCGGTCTACGAGCTGTTCGACGGATGGGACGACGACATCAGTGGCTGTCGGGCCCTCGGCGACCTCCCTGCCGCCGCACAGCGTTACCTTCGGGCCGTGGAGGCCATGTCCGGAGCGCCGGTGTCCGTGGTCGGTGTGGGACCTGCCCGCCACCAGAGCATCGTGCTGCGTGACCTCGCCTGACGCGCCCCCACCCGCTTCCCGCGATCCGACACTTGTGCGGCGTCATCCGACACTTGTGTGCAGCGATCCGACACTTGTTGATCTGCCGGACGCTGACGTCGGACTGGGCGGTCCGCGGCAGAACCGGCCTTGAGCACTGGACGCAACGGCGAACCTTGCCATCACCGACCTCCACTGGCTCACCGCGTCTTGACC